>PWXV01000141.1 GCA_003568415.1 Ignavibacteriales bacterium | reverse complement strand
TTGAGCCGGAATGTCCCTTTTTTATTGATTCCGAACCGAAATCCTTGTATATTACCTAATTGTAGCAACCATAAGTCCGGAACAATTTATATCATTGTAGCGTCCAGTAAATAAAGGAAAATATATTTTTCTATGAACAAACATGGCGAGCAGGGAGGAAAACTATGATATCGATTGTAATTCCGTTGTTGTTGAGCGTACTTTTTGGGGGACTATCGGATGACCCGCAAAACAGTGGATCTGCAACGGAAAAGAAATCTGAAAAACCTGCATTTCGTAGTGTTGAAAACAATGCATTCATAGAAGGTGAGCGACTTGTCTTTGATCTCAGGTATGGCATCATTAAAGCCGGTGAAGGAGAGATGCGTATTCCTGAAGTCACTAATATTAACGGGCGTGATATCTATCGAGTTCAGTTAACTGCCCGGTCAGTTTCTCCATTTTCCTGGGTATATAAAGTAGAGGACTTGTGGGAGTCGCATCTTGATAAAAAAGGTATTTTCCCGTGGAGATTTATCGAGCAGATCCGTGAAGGTGGTTACTCACGGGATACCAATGTTGAATTTGACCAGACAAATAACACGGCTGTCACAAAAGATGGTGAGGAATATCCAGTTCCGGAATATGTGCACGATATGGTTTCGGCTTTTTATTATGTACGAACACTTGATTTTGATGATTTGGAACCCGGGGATATAATAACATTGGAAAATTTTCACCGGGATTCAACCTACACCCTTGGTGTATTATATCACGGCCGGGAAGAAGTAAGTGTTAAAACCGGAACCTTTGATACTCTAATTATTGAACCGCTCATCCAGGAAGGAGGACTGTTTCAGCACGATGGTTCCATCCATATCTGGCTTACAAATGATGAATTGCGCGTACCCGTAAGAATGAGAACACGTATACCGGTCGGATCGATTACTGCCGAGTTGAGCCGGTATTCGGGATTACGCGATGCCATCCGGGCACGAGTGCAATAGCCTATGACGCGCTTTAAACGAATTGATCTCTCATCGGTAAAAACCGCTTCAATAAAAAAACGTACAAGTAAAGTAGGTGTACAGGATTTTGCACAACTGTATGATCCTGCCCGCCAATCGTTTTCTCAATTCATTAATTCACTTCCGGCAATACTTGTTGCAGATGATTTTAAAAGGGTTGTTCATCACATTGGTGACGCACGTAAAAATAAAAAGCCCGTTATTGTTATGATGGGAGCTCATGTTATCAAGGTCGGTTGCTCTCCCATCATCATTGATTTGATAAAACATAATATTGTCACCGCTATTGCAATGAATAGTGCCGCAGCAATCCATGATGTCGAAACGGCAATGTGGGGGGTAACCTCGGAAGATGTCGCTGATAATTTAATGGATGGCTCATTCGGTATGTGGACCGAAACCGGCGAATTTATTAATGGAGTATTAACTCACTACTTTAAAGAATCGGATGCAGGTTATGGTGAAGCACTCGGCGAAGCATTAACGAAAAAATCCGCTCCGAATCTGGTATACAGCATACTCGCGGCGGGAATATCCTCAAATATACCGGTGACCGTTCACGCTGCAATCGGAACCGATATTGTTCATCAGCAACCGACTATGAACGGCGCTGCTACCGGGGAATTATCGTTTCGCGACTTCCGGACGTTATGCGATGTGGTAGGCGGACTCACCGACGGCGGTGTTGTGTTAAATTTCGGGTCTGCGGTAATCTTGCCCGAAGTGTTCTTAAAAGCATTAACTGTTGCACGAAATGTCGGTCACAAAGCAAAAGGATTTGTCACGGTAAACTTCGATATGATCCAGCACTATCGCCCGCGCGTGAATGTCGTCCAACGGCCGACACAGGACGGCGGTAAAGGGTACAGCATTACCGGTCACCATGAAATAATGATTCCGCTTCTTGCGGCTGCTATCAAAGATGTGATGTATAATGATGGATGATAAACAAAAACAACCGAACGATGTAGCATATCCGGAACCACAAGATCAAGCCAAATTTGCTGATGAGGATACCGTATTCAGCCGGTTGAACCTGCATCCTTCAGTATATGCTATTCTCGCACTTATCGGTATATTTTTCTTATACCAGATTATTGGCGGCGGAATAACGTTATTATTATTCGGATTAGATTTTACCGACGACAATGTTCAGGCGATCAGACTGGCGACTATGCTCGGACAAATTATATTTTTGTTGATACCGACATTGATACTGATCCGGTTTCAAACAAAAAATATATTCAAGTTTGTTCGTATGAAACCGATCGGTTTTGCTGAAGTATTCTTCATAACCATCGGTGTCATCGCGGCGCAACAATTTTTGCAGGGATATCTGGTGCTTCAGGATATGATCCCGCTACCCGAAGCGATAAAACCGTTTATCGAGAGTATGCGTGAATCTATCGAGCAGATGTATCAAACGCTGGTGATGGTTCAAACAGCTCCCGAGTTGTTGTTTGTTATATTGGTTGTTGCTCTTGTGCCGGCATTTTCCGAAGAGGTTTTATTTCGTGGATTGGTACAGCGCAATTTTGAATATTCGTTTGGACTTGCAGGAGGTGCCGTCGTTGCAGGAATAATCTTTGCTTTATATCATCTCAACCCGTTTACACTTGTACCATTGATGGTGCTTGGTATTGTCTTCGGGTTGCTGGTTTATAAAACGGGGAGTATTCTTGCCGCAATCCTTGCTCACTTTGTTAATAATCTCGTTGCGGTTATCTCAGTCTACTACCGTCGTGAAGAAATTTTACTTCCTGCTGAGGCCGAACCGGCAATTACCGGTACTATTGTTGTTATGCTTATCAGCGGTTTCATTGCAGTTGGCTGCTGGGTATTGCTTGCAAAGGCAGCGGATGAACGACGGAAAGCTCAAGAACAGGTAAAGGAGAAAAATGATTGATTGCCCGAATTGTAAGGAACAAATACAGGACGAAGCGGAATACTGTCCGGTATGCGGAGTGCTTCTGATCGATAATCAGGATATCGAGTGTGAGAACCATCAAACGATACCGGCAGTTGCAGTCTGTATTATTTGTGGCAAACCCGTTTGCCAGAAATGCCGTAAAACCAGAATGAACAAGACATTTTGTGAGGATGATAAGCATGTTCGTGTATATCAGAGCTGGGCAGTCGCATATGTCAGCTCGACCGAATACGAAGCGGAGATGGTTAAAGCGAATCTCGAGAATGCAGGTATTGAGGCGATGATCTTCAATCAGCAGGATCATGCTTATTTTCTGACGGTCGGCTCGATGGCACGCGTCAATGTGATGGTGCCGAATGATCGAATGAATGAGGCGAAGAATGTAATCGAAACCCTTAACTTTGAAGCCGACGATAATGAATAACTTTATACAGCGTCTCCTTGTGGCTCTGATCGGTATTCCGATCATTCTCGGTGCTGCAATCGCAGGAGGAATCTGGTTTTTCCTGCTTGTACAAGTTATTGCAGTGGGTGTGCTCTATGAGTTTTACCGGCTTGCAGAAAAGAAGGAGACTCATCCACAGTATATAATCGGACTTGCGGCCTTGACCGGTATTTTAATTTACTTTGCTTATCAAACGCTGGCAGATGTATTCAGATATGAATACAGGATATCCGACGAGATTGAATTTATAGCAACAATAGGGTTATTTTTTATTCTACTCTCGATTGTGTATGAGTTGTACCGGCATAAAGGTTCATCATTTTTAAATATCGGTACGACAATGTTCGGTGTGCTGTATGTGGGGTTGGGATTGGGAACATTTATCGGTTTACGTGAGTTGTTCGACAGTGGAGCTATCATCATTCTTATTTTGTTATCGATATGGGTGTGCGATACCGCCGCATATCTCGGCGGTAAGGCAATCGGAAAGCACAAATTATACACTGCAATAAGTCCGAACAAAACCGTTGAAGGGGCTTCATTCGGACTTGTATTTGCGGTTATTACCAGTGTCGTGTGTAAATATATTTTTGCCGGTGAACTTGCACTGCACGATGCCGTGGTAATCGGATTGATCGTCGGTGTTGTCGGGCAAATTGGCGATCTTGCAGAATCAATGCTAAAACGCGATGCAGGCGTGAAGGATTCTTCTGCATTTTTCCCGGGACACGGGGGATTTCTTGATCGTTTCGATAGTATTTTATTTGTATCACCTGCTGTTTATTTGTATGTTATAACAGGGACGATTTTTTAAGAGTATATGCATAACAAAAATGACATATCGGCCAACGGTTTGCGTGTGAACGTGGTTTCGCTCGGGTGTTCGAAAAATCTTGTCGATTCCGAAGAGTTGATGGCACAGCTCCGGCACGGCAATGCAACGCTGACAAACGAGGCCGATGATGCGAATGTAGTGGTGATCAATACGTGCGGATTTATAGAGGCAGCGAAGGAGGAATCGGTCAACACGATATTGTCTGCAGTTCAGTGGAAACACGAACAAGAAGGACGAAAAGTGTATGTCATGGGATGTCTTTCCGAACGGTATCGTGACGATCTCGTTAAAGAAATACCAGAGATTGATGGATACTTTGGCAGCAACAACATTCAACCGGTTGTTGAGCAGCTCGGTGTCGATTATAAACGAGAGCTTCTTGGAGAACGTTTTCTTACCACGCCAAAACATTTTGCATATCTCAAGATATCCGAAGGATGCGATAATCCATGTTCCTTCTGTTCTATCCCGTTAATGCGGGGAGGTCATAAGAGCAAGCCGATTGAGCAGATCGTTAAAGAAGCCAAACAGCTTGCTTCGCTCGGCGTGAACGAGTTGATTATTATCGGACAGGATACCACCTACTACGGACTCGATCTCTACGGAAAACGCAGGCTTGCCGAATTATTATTGCAACTGGGAGAGATCGATACAATTAGATGGATACGATTGATGTATGCATATCCTGCTAAATTTCCCCTTGATGTTGTTGATGCATTTAATCAGGTTCCGTCGCTTGTGCCGTATATTGATATACCGGTGCAGCATATAGCAACACCGGTCTTACGCTCGATGAGGCGTGGAATTTCACGTGAATCCACAATCGATTTACTCAACCGGCTGCGTGACGGTATTCACGCTCTCGCATTGCGGTCGACCTGTATCGTCGGGTATCCTGCGGAGGGTGAGGCAGAATTTGAAGAGCTTGCGGCATTTATTGAAGAGGGATATTTTCACCGGCTCGGTGTGTTTACCTATTCACAGGAAGACGGAACGGTAGCACACTTACTTGGTGATCCTGTACTTCCTGAAGAGAAAGAACGCCGTCGTGCGCAAATTATGGAAATACAACAACGGCATTCATTCGAAAGAAATCAACACCTTGTCGATTCAGTGATTGATGTTTTGATAGATGAACATGATAATGGCACTTATTACGGTCGAACAGTATGGGATGCACCCGAAGTTGACAATCAGGTAATAATAGAATCACCGGTGAAGCAACTCCATACAGGACGCTTTTATAAAGTACGAATCACCGACGCAATGGAATATGACGTGTTTGGCGATGTAGTCGGTTAATAAATTTGTGCGGTTGGACGACGATGAATACTCGAAATCTTTTACAATTACTATTACATCTGGCTATCATTATGTTGATCGGTGCATTTCCCATCCTCGCATCCGATACAACAGCTACCGAAGCAACAACATTACACTTCATTGAAGATATACCCTCTGATATTAAATCGGTTATAGAAGAAGCAGTCTTATTTTCGGATGAAGCAGATATCCGGCAACTCACTAAAACATACCTCTACCAATTTGGCTATTTTACACCCTCATTTGAAAGAGAACGTGATAATGATACATTATTTGTGTCACCGGGTGCTAGGGGTGTTGTACGCAGCATTGAGCTTGCACCCGACCGTTTTCCGCAGCGTTCAATGGTACAAAACGAAGCGAACAATTTTGTAGGGGAACCATTCTCACAACCGGAAATAGAACTCTGGATTTCTGATATGCTGATTGCATTTGAGCGGGATGGCCGGCCGTTTGCCGAAATTCAACTCGATTCGATTCAGATTGACTCTGCAAATGCCTTGCCGGTTGTCGATTTATTTTTTTCGTTTAGTGATACCGACGAGATAACGCTGCATTCGATACAAATCGAGGGAAATAATGAAACCCGCGACCGCATTATTTACCGACAGGCGGGAGTTTTTCCTGGTGACCGTTTTTCGCGTGAACGAATCGACAACATTCGTCCGCGTTTACTCAGGACAGGTTTGTTCCGCTCAGTAGCTGACCCCGAATTACGAATAGACCGTCAGGGCGGCACACTTGTTCTTCAAGTTGAAGAATCCCGTTTCAATTCATTCGATGGTATTCTGGGATATGTGCCGACCGATGGCGGCGATGGATTTTTTACCGGACTGGCACATATAACTATGGGGAATTTGTTCGGCACAATGCGGCGGGTTGAATTCCGCTGGCAACGCGAGACCGAGTTAACGCAGGAATTATACTTTAGTTATCGAGAACCGTATGTAGCCGGTCTACCGGCGAGTGTTGCAGGTTCATTTAAACAGCGCCAGCAGGATACCGCGTATGTGCAGACGCGTACCCGATTGTTTGCCGATACGGATATTTTCAGGCAGTTTACCGTCGGTGTTTCATATGAATATGAAACTGTCATTCCATCGGCAGATGCTCCTGTTCAACGTATCCGTGAATCTTCGTCAAATGTCTTCGGTATCGATTTGACATATGATACCCGCGATGATCTGTACGTTCCGAGAAGCGGTATGATGTATATGACAGAATATCAAACAGGATCAATTCGAAGAGCAACCGGTAACGGCGATATCACCGAAGCCTTACGCCGGTTCACCATCGATGCGGAATTGTATCTGTCGCTGGCTCGTCAACAGGTTGTAAAGATTGGAATGCACGGACGTGAAGTACAATTGGATGATTTCCAGGAGAGTGATTTGTTTCGATTCGGAGGAACAAGAACACTGCGTGGTTATGCTGAGGGCCAGTTTATTGGTTCACGTCTTGCATGGAGCAACTTTGAATATCGTTTTATGACTGCAACCCGTTCATACCTGTTTGGATTTTTCGATGCTGGTTATTATTATGTACCATCACTCGCTGAACAGCAGGCGGAGCGGGAATCATTTGAATATGGATACGGAGTCGGGTTGCAGGTTGAAACCGGCATCGGTCTCATTTCAATAGGATTCGGATTTGGCAGAGGAGATACTTTCAGCACCGGAAAAATTCACGTCGGAGTAATAAACGAGTTTTGATAGACTGGGATCTCCAGGAAAAGATCATTGCATGGATACCGAAGAGCAACGGTGATACCACACGCATTGAGCATACACTCTTTGCCGAGGGTATTACCCGGGTGGCCGGTATCGATGAAGCAGGTCGTGGCCCGCTGGCCGGCCCCGTTGTCGCTGCTGCTGTTGTGCTGCCATATGATTGTTCCATCCCCGGAATTACAGATTCAAAATCTATCCCACCTATAAAACGATCCCATCTTGCTATTGAAATTAAAGAAAATGCAACAGATATTGGTATAGGTATCGTTGAACCGGCAGAGATTGACCGAATCAATATACTGCAGGCAACTAATAAAGCCGTGAGAATTGCAGTCGGGGCGCTCTCGATTGATCCGGAGTTAATACTTATCGATGGTAAATATCTTGATTGTCCGGATAAACGTGTCGTTTCAATTATCAAAGGTGATGTGCATTGTCGAACCATAGCCGCAGCATCGATACTGGCAAAGGTGACACGGGATTCAATAATGGAACAGATTCATCATATATATCCGTTATATGGGTTCGACAAACACAAAGGATATCCCACAAAAGAACATAAGGCAGCGATCAGGAAATACGGACTGACACCGGTACACAGACGATCATTTCGTACTTGATCTGCGTAGGTAATACTGAAAAACTTATATTCACCCCGTACCGACATGTCGAGGCTCGGGGTCAGGCTGAGACTCGACAAATCGATAAAGCATGGCTTCTTCATTGAGAACAAGAGGGAATACAGTATCAGTTAATCGTGCGTATAACATAATGAATACCAAAGAGTTAGGGAAATCCGGTGAGAACCGGGCCGTGAACTTTTTAGAGCAAAAAGGTTTTTCTATTATCAGAACTAACTATCGTACACCTGAGGGTGAGATAGATATAATAGCGTTAGACGGCGATATACTAGTATTTGTTGAGGTAAAAACACGCCGCTCGTTGTCGCATGGTAGCCCGGAGGAAGCAGTCGATACTTTTAAGCAGAAACAATTGAAAAAAATCGCAGACAAGTTTATCTCACATTATCAATTATTCGACCGTGATTGCAGGTTTGACGTAATTGCATTGTATTACGATGGCAGTGCAGTACAGATTAAGTATATTCCGAATGCATTTTATTGACATTCAATTGTTTTGAAATTGGAATCAAGAGTTTATTTACCATTTAAATAGACAGGTATACTATGAGCGGCTTACTTCTCATTGCGTCAATAATAGTATTCGTACTCATCGCCTATACAACATATGGGGCGTTTATATCCAGAAAACTCGGTATAGATCCTTCAAGGAAAACACCTGCCCACACGAAATCCGATAACATAGACTATGTTCCCACCAACAGGTATATCGTGCTCGGTCATCACTTTGCATCGATTGCCGGTGCCGGGCCAATTGTCGGTCCGATACTTGCCGCTGCATTCGGTTGGCTGCCGGTATATCTGTGGATACTCGTGGGAGGCATCTTTATGGGGGCCGTTCATGACTTTGCTTCGACAATAGCATCTTTGCGGCACGAAGGAAAATCCATCGGTGAAATTATTCGAATGTATATTGGCGAGCGGGGGAAGAAGTATTTTCTGGTTTTCAGTTTTGCAACAATGCTGCTTGTGGTGGCGGTCTTTACCAACATCGTTGCCACAACATTTGTCGAAGTGCCGAGCGCCGCTACCGCTTCGGTCTTCTTTATAGGTTTAGCAATAGTGTTCGGCGTCGCTATCCGGCGGTCAGGCATGTCTCTGATGTCGTTAACGGTAGTTGGTGTTATTCTTTTATTCCTCGGTATATGGTTCGGTGAGAATAATCCGCTTATACTTTCCTCCGATACCAATACTGCCGTCAACCTCTGGCGGGTGATACTGCTTGTGTATATTTTCTTCTCGGCGGTAGCGCCCGTTTGGTTGTTATTACAACCGCGCGATTATCTCAATTCGTTTATGTTATATGCAGTCATGCTTGGCGGACTCATTGGAATTCTTATGTTAAACCCGACGGTTAACCTTGAGGCATTCCGCGGTTTTCGGGTGGAGATGGGAGCAGAAGGTGCCCTGGTGTGGTTATTTCCGATTCTCTTTGTGACAGTTGCATGTGGGGCTATATCAGGTTTTCATTCGCTTGTTGCATCAGGAACAACGGCAAAACAAATTGATAATGAAAAGGACGTAAAGTTCATTGCATATGGTGGTATGCTTGTGGAAGTTGTGCTTGCGGGCGTGGCAATCATTGCGGTAGCCACCCTTGCGGCGACACAATTCACCGAGTTTTATTCAGCCGGTCAGTATGTTACGGCATTTGCAACCGGTGTCGGTGCATTTATTGCAGCCATACCGCTGCTCAACATACCGGCAGAGGCCGGGACCACCTTTGCAGCTCTTGCGGTATCGGCGTTTGCGTTAACCTCTCTCGATACATGCTGCCGTTTAGCACGGTATCTTTTTCAGGAATTCTTTGAAGGCAGTGAACAACCTGCAATGAGAGTATTATCATCCAACCGGTATATCGGTACGGCGTTTGCCGTGGTATGTGGTGCCGCGCTTGTCTTTAGCGGAAGCGCCGGTGCACTGTGGCCGATGTTTGGTTCTGCCAATCAGCTTTTAGCCGCTCTTGCATTGCTTGCAACCTCGGTTTGGCTTGCGAAACGCGGCACCGATAACTGGTTTGTCCGATACCCGATGATTTTTATGTTTGCAGTTACTTTATCGGCTTTAGTCAATCTTGGATATAATAATTATATTGTTGGTAATTATATACTGACCGGTATTGCTGGAATATTATTCATCCTTGCAATTACACTTGCTGCGCAGGCAGCGCAAAGTTTATCTGCATTCAGAAAAGACCGGCAAGGACGGAGTGAAAAGGTAATGGAAGAAACAATTGAGATCGAAGAAGAATCCAAATGAACTGTTGTTCTCCACATATTACAAGGGAAAAAGCGACCGATTCATTTTTCTCACGGCATGCACAACGATATGCCCGGCGCTACCGGAGAAGAGGTCCCGACCGTGTACAGCGCATTATCCTCGGCGGCCTGGATACCGTACATTACACGGATAGCCACATACTTGACGTTGGCTGCGGGAGCGGTACCATTCATCTGGAATTACTGAACCGGGGAGCTGGTCGTGCAACGGGAGTTGATATAGCACAGGGAATGATAGATCAAGCGCGTATATTAGCAGAACGCGCCGGATTCGGGGATAAGACCAGCTATGTACACGGAGATTTCGTGAAATGCAATGGTGAAATACAAAACGCTGATATTACAGTTCTTGACAAAGTAGTGTGTTGTTATGATGATCTTGACTTATTGCTTTCCAAAGCAATGGAAAAGACTTCTTCGGTTATCGTTATAAGCCATCCGAGAAATGTGTTCTATGTCAGATGGGGATTCATCATCCAGAAGATTTTTACAAACATACTCCGCTTTACGTTTCAGCCGGTATGGCATAATTGGGGTTCAATTCATACTACACTCAGGATGAACGGTTATACAAAAATATTTGAGGATTGTACTTTTCTCTGGCACGTGATAATATTCAAAAAAAGTAATAAAAAATAGGAGAAATTTTGTTGTATACACTTTAATTTGCATTTCAACCATATCATCTCTATATTATTATTTATTGTACATCGCTATAATACGTATTCTTTCCTGCCGATATATCAACAATAGAAATTGGAGGTTTAATGAAAATCGCTGTATGTGTAAGCCATGTTCCCGATACTGAAACAAAAGTAAAAATAGGATCTGACGGTAAAACGATAGATACTTCCGGAGTAAATTATATTCTGAACCCATACGATGAATTTGCCGTTGAAGAAGCGCTCAAAATCCGTGAGAAAGATGGTGGTGAGGTTGTTGCCGTTTCGCTCGGCGAAGATGCGAATAAAGAGACATTGCGTAAAGCGCTTGCAATGGGGATTGACAAGGCGGTGCTTTTAAAAGATGAACATGAGCGTGATTCGTATGCGGTTGCAAAAGGTATAGCGGAATATCTCAAATCCTACGAACCCGATTTGATCTTTGTCGGTAAACAATCGATTGATTACGATAACTTGCAGGTCGGGGGACTGATAGCGGAGTTTCTCGGACTTCCATCAGTGAGTGTTGCAGTGAAGCTTGAGTATGCCGATGGTAAACTTAAAGCCGAACGCGAAATAGAGGGTGCTCACGAACACGTAGAAGTTACGCTTCCGTGTGTGGTTGCCGCACAGCGTGGTTTAAACGAGCCACGGTATCCTTCTTTAAAAGGAATAATGCAGGCGAAAAAGAAACCGATTGAAGAGATAGAGGCGGCGCAGGCAGAATCTCGCGTAAAAGTTCTTGGCATGAAAAAACCGCCCGAAAAACAGCCCGGTAAGATAGTCGGTGAAGGTGTGGATGCGGTTCCCGAACTTGTCCGCTTATTGCGTGAGGAAGCAAAAGTCATTTAAAATGCGTGTTAGAAAATTTAATGTAGGAGCTAAATAATTTATGAGTATCATAATTCTTGCTATAGCAGAACAACGAAACGGTGAGATCAAAAAAACCTCGTTTGAGACTATAAGAAAATCACGGGAAATCGCCGATGAGCTCGGCGGAACTTTGAAGGCACTTGTTATCGGGAATGCAATTAACGACGCTGCGAAAGCGCTCGGTAAATATGGTGCAGAACAGGTAATTACTGTCAATAGCGATAAATTGGCTCACTATTCAACGACCGGTTACACCAAAGTAGTAAGCGAGATCGTACAAAAAGAAAATGCCGGATTTGTTTTTCTTTCCGCAACGGCATTAGGTAAGGACCTTGCACCGTGTGTCGCTGCGCGGGTTGATGGTGCAGTTGCTGCCGATTGCACCGAGTTAAAAGTTGAAAACGATGATATTATTGCAACGAGACCCGTCTATGCCGGTAAAGCGCTTGTCGATGTGAAGGTCGAAGCACCGGTCAAAATATTTACCTTGCGCCCGAATGTTTTCCCGGCCGGTGAGCCATCGGGAGATGAAGCGAATGTCGAGGAAGCATCGGTAGATATTTCCGATGACGATCTAAAAGCTAAAGTGACTGAAATGACTGAAACGTCGAAAGGGAAGCTTGACGTTACCGAAGCTGATATTATTGTCTCCGGCGGACGCGGATTAAAGAGTCCGGATAATTTTTATCTTGTCGAGGAACTTGCAGATATCCTCGGAGCTGCCGTCGGTGCATCGCGTGCCGTTGTCGATGCCGGATGGCGACCGCACGACGAACAGGTCGGGCAAACGGGTAAAACGGTTAGCCCGGCATTATACATTGCTATGGGAATATCCGGTGCAGTACAGCATCTTGCGGGAATGTCTTCTTCGAAGTATATTGTAGCAATTAACAAAGATAAAGATGCACCGATTTTCCAGGTGGCAGATTATGGAATTGTAGGTGATGCTCTTGAAATCGCACCTGTTTTAAAGGAAGAATTCAAGAAAGTTCTCGGAAAATAAATTTGAATTTTATGCCACATCTTTATAGATTATTAAGTACTAGAACTGAATTATTTGTTTGCAGTTTTTTAATTAACCGAGGAGGTAGGCGTGACCGATAACAATAAAGTTCAGGTAGAAATTATGGGATTGGCCGCAAGCCCCGCAAGCGGCGGAGCATATGCATTGATCCTGAAGGAAGTATCGGGCGACAGACGTTTGCCGATCATCATCGGTGCGTTTGAAGCTCAAGCGATTGCTCTTGAGATGGAAGGGATAAAACCTCCTCGTCCGTTAACCCACGACCTCATTAAAAATATAATCGATACACTCGGTGTATCGCTGCATGATGTTTTGATCAGTGAGTTACGCGACGGTACATTCTTTGCACGACTCACATTAAACTCACTATCCACCGAAATCGATTCGCGGCCAAGCGATGCCATTGCACTTGCAGTGCGGTATGGTGTCCCGATCTTTGTATCGGAGATGGTGATGGGAGAAGCGGGCTTTATTCCTGAGGAAGAAGGAGAAGAGAAAAGCGATATCGATCAAATGCTCGGTGGCTCATCAAAGGGTGGGGAGAAGAAACCCCCGCAAAAAATGACCCGGCTTGAGATGCTGCAGAAGCAGCTTAAAGAAGCAATCGACCGCGAAGATTATGAATCCGCAGCTAAAATTCGTGACGAGATCCGGTCTCTGAGTCAGGGTGACTAATATACTCACTTCTAAAAGGAATACCTATGCGCAACCTCTCTAAACCCGGCAGTGCGACGATATGTATCCGCACACTATTATTGTGTGTCATCCCGCTTTTCCTTATACAAGTATCATACGGCGACGAAGAGCAGACGGTGGAGTCAATACTGGAACACGCCGATTACTATTCGCAGGAAACGTGGGAACACGGAAAAGCCCTCGAATTACTATATGAAGCCCTTGAACAACATCCCGATAATGATGATATTCTCTGGCGTATAAGCCGTGCGTATGCTGATAGTGCAGAGATCTTACAAAAAATTGAAAATGCAGAGGAGGATACGATCGAGAGCTATTATCAGACTGCAAGGGAATACGCCGAACGAGCTATAGAAGCAAATCCCGAAAACTCAATGGCATATACCCGGCTTGCGGTTGCAACCGGCCAAATTGCATTATATAAAGGCATCTGGAGTGCGATCAGTCTCGTGAAAGATACTCGTGACGCAGTTGAGAAGGCGCTTGAGCTGGATGAATCAAACAATATCGCACATTTTGTATATGCACGATCACACCACGCGGTGAGCCAGCGTCCACGGTTGGTAAGAAGACCTCTCGGACTCGGTTGGGCGAATATGGATACGGCTCTCAAACACTTCGATAAAGCAATCGAGCTGCGCCCCGATTTTATTATGTATCGACTTGATGCAGCCCGGGCATTTATCGAAGAAGATGAGTATGAACGCGCATATGAATTGCTTGCAAAAATTCCTGATTTAGAAAACCAAACACGTTTTGATGATACCTACCGTGAAGAAGCACAGCAGCTTCTTGCAGAGATAGAGAACGAATAAATAATATGTCGTCTGGTGTAAAAGCGTTTGTATTCGATCTAGGCAATGTCATTGTAGATTTACATCTCGACCGGTTTCTACCTACACTAGGGCTGGATCACCAATGGAGTACCGAAGAAGCACTTAAAATATATGAACAATCCGGATTGAGCCGCGATTTTGAGCTTGGCAATATTTCGTTTGATGAGTTTTATCAGAAATCGTGTGAAGTATTTAAAATTTCTGTCGAACGGGGGAAATTCCTAAAAGCGTGGAATTCCATTATCGGGAATGAAAAGGAGGGGATCAGCGGGCTTGTAGAAAGTTGTGCAGAAAAAGCCCCGGTTTATCTTTTAAGCAATACCAACGAACCGCATTACCGCTGGTCGCTGAACCAGGCACCTGCATTACACAAAATGGAAGAGCATTTTCTTTCGTATGAGCTAAATCTGCTCAAGCCTGACCCCCGCATCTACACCGAAACCGTTGAGCGAATCGGTTTTCCCGCTGAAAATCTTTTCTTTATCGATGACCGCGAGGATAATATTGCCTCGGCACTGCAGGTAGGACTGAACGCTGTACAGTTCAAGAATGCCGAACAATTGAAACAAGTGCTGGAAATACTGTAAGATCAATCTTCCGGTACGACATTTTCATTTCGAACGGTATACCGTTGTAAAAGGTCCACCATATCCCGGACGGCTCGTTCAAAACCGGTAAATACCGCCCGGCTTACAATCGCGTGCCCGATGCTTGCTTCTTCTATTTCAGGTATTTCAATAATGGGTTTAATGTTGTTATAATTTAAACCATGTCCTGCATTAACACCGAGACCCAGTGAGCCGGCAAGTTCCGCTGCATTACGTATCTTTTCGAGATGTTCATCTGCCTCATCAAATGTTCGCGCGTTTGCATATTCCCCGGTATGTATTTCAATATAATCTGCGCCAATTTCGTGTGCTAATCGTATATATTCTTCAACCGGATCAAGGAATAGACTTACTGCAATTTCCTTTTTATGGAAGCGATTGATAGTTGTCTGCAATGTCTTTCTGTTTCCGATGATATCAAGTCCCGATTCGGTTGTTAGTTCTTTACGCCGTTCGGGTACCAGTGTTACAAAATCGGGAATGATATCGAGTGCTATAGAGATGATCTCCTCGGTAGCGGCCATTTCAAGATCAAGCCGGGTTTTTATCGTTTCGCGGAGCAGGCGAACGTCGCGGTCATTAATATGCCGACGGTCTTCCCGTAGATGACATACGATGGTCTCTGCACCGGCAAGCTCTGCAATGTGAGCGGCGGTCACCGGATCGGGTTCAAGGCCTCCGCGGGCTTCGCGGATAGTTGCTACATGGTCGATATTTACTCCTAATCTCATAATAACTATGCTCCTGAATTAATTCAAAAAGTAGTACAAAAATACGGTTATTTATCGAGTCTATCAAGTGGAACAATAATAAGTTAAACCGCGAAACTTCACCAATCGTCACTGACTATAGGAGTATATTTCTTCTTCTGAATTATAGAATATTTTGTATCTTTATGTGTACATACAATAGAGTAACTAAAAAACAAAAAAATGCCTGAAGCAGACATACCTGACGATAAAGAATTAATCCGGCGTAGTGTTGATGGTGATAAAAATGCCTTCGGAATGCTGGTGACGTGCTATATGCAACGTGCGTATTATCTAGCGCGAACTTTTACGGGGTCGCATGAGGATGCACTTGACCTGTCACAGGAGGCATTCGTCAGGTTATGGCGTTCCATTAAGAAGCTTGATCCCGGGAAGGATTTCTTTCCGTATTTTTACACAATATTAAGAAATCTTTGTTTTAACTCTGTCCGTGATGCTAAAAAGCGTGCAATGCCGTTTTCTTTTACAATCAATGATGGTGAAGTACCTGGTGCGGCAACTATACTGCCCGATTCAATTATGATGCAGTCGGAGTTACGCGGTATGGTCGAGACAGCACTGGGAAATATACCGACGGCAGACAGGGAAATAATTTTGTTAAAAGATGTCCACGGCTATTCTTATAAAGAAATTGCCGCATTATTAGCAATACCGGTGGGAACTGTAATGTCAAGATTATATATTGCCCGGAATCGTTTCAGGAAAAGTATGAAAGAGATGGGATATGAGCACTCCGAATGAAAAAGAACATGCACGTCAATTGATGATGGCAGCTATCGACGGCGAATTACGTGAGGATGAACGGAGCGAGCTCGCCAACTATGTTAGGAAATATCCGGAGCTGGAGGAGGAATTTAACGTATTTAAGAATATAAAGGAGATAGCCATGAACGCGAACTATACCCCTCCGCCCGATTCGGTATGGGATAAATACTGGCTCGGTGTCTATAACAAGATGGAGCGGGGCATCGGGTGGATACTCTTATCTATCGGTGCCGTTGTGCTTTTATTATATGGATTGTATTCGGTGATCGAATCTATATTCGTCGATGTTGAAATACCATGGTGGTTAAAGATCGCAATATTTTCAACTATTGCCGGTGCCATCATTTTACTGGTATCGGTAGTACGGGAAAAAATTTTTCTTCACAAATCGGAACGGTATAAGGAAATAAAAAGATGATCGTCACGACATCGGGTAGTATCGCAGCGAAAAAAGTAGTAAAAACGATCGGGTTGGTAAAAGGCAACACTATTCGGGCCCGACATCTCGGACGTGATATTCTTGCTCTGCTCAAACTTCTCGTCGGCGGAGAGATCGAAGATTATACGAAAATGATGGCCGAATCCCGGGAACAGGCGATAGACCGTATGGTCGAAGAAGCACAGCAACAAGGCGCGAACGCTGTCATCGATGTTCGCTTCTCCACAAGCTACCTCATGAGCAGTGCAGCGGAGATCCTTGCGTATGGAACGGCGGTAGTTGTGGAATGATTATTTATGTAATGGACGAAATCCTTTTCGCCGTTTGGCTTGCCAAGGATTGAAAAAACTGTGCACTGGACCGCGCCAAAATGATTTGGCGTTTACATTCATTTATGGTTGTAGAGTGAACCATGTAACGCGACTCTCCGGAGTCGCGCTCTCTTGGACTGCGTCAGAATATTTCAGGTGCGCGAGACAGCCGTCGCACGGTTCCAGCCCAACGTCTCGTGCTACCTATTACCGCTCCGATTCGCAAATCGTAACGCAATTTATTATATTGGAAAAGATTAAAACCTTGTAATGATTTTCATCTCGTTATGTCACAGTCTTACCAAATCCGCCAGCGAAAGAAAGCCATAAGCATCGCCCTCTTTGTAGGTACATTGATGCTGATAGCAAAAATTGGAGCATACTTCCTGACCTCGTCTGCTGCTATTCTCTCCGACGCGCTTGAATCGGTTGTGCATATCTTCGCCACGTCAATAGCGTTTTATAGTATAATTGTAAGCTCACGTCCACCCGACCGGGATCACCCGTACGGGCACGGTAAAGTGGAATTTTTCTCCGCCGGACTCGAAGGAATGCTCATTATCATAGCTGCGATTGTTATTATGTTCGAAGCGGTTCGGGGGATGATCGTCGGCCGCGAGCTGCAGAATCTCGACTGGGGAATGTACATCATTGCCGGAGCAAGCGTGGTAAATCTTGTCCTGGGGTTATACCTCGTGCGGATGGGAAAGAAGACCGATTCGCTTACACTGGTTGCCGACGGGAAACATGTGCTCACCGATTTTTATACAAGCGGAGGTGTCATCCTGGGATTGCTGATAGTCTACTTCACCGGCTGGGAACTGCTTGATCCGATGGTTGCGATTGCGGTGGCATTGAATATCCTGTACTCAGGGGGGAAGCTCATTCGCCAGAGCGTTGGTGGATTGATGAACGAATCCGACACGCAGCTTTTAGCAGATATGGTGAAACGCTTGAATGAGAACAAACACGAATCCTGGATCGATATTCACCAGCTCCGCTCATGGCGATCAGGTGATAAGCATTATATCGATTTTCACCTCACGATGCCGTATTACTGGGATGTCCGGACCTCGCACGACGAACAGCTGAAGGTGGTCGAATTACTCAAAGACCTGATGGCCGGTAAGGCGGAGGTAATGATTCACGTCGACCCATGTGAACCGGCGTGCTGTAAATTTTGTCAAATGAGTGATTGTCATGTACGCAAGGAGAGGTTCAAAGGGTGGACGCCGTGGACGGTTGAGCATGCGGTAGACTCACCGAAATATAAAGATTCCGGACAACGAAAATAACAAGATTAGCTATTCTACTAAAAACTTCTTATATTACTTTTTAAGCAATAATCGTTACATTTCATCCAAGTAGAAACAATGAAAAATACATTGTGGGTAGGAGTCGGCGTAGTTATCGGACTTGGGATAGGATATGTGCTTCGGGTTTCCCTCGCGAAGCATCAGGAAGAACCCTTCTATTACAAACGCTATGATCAAAAAGGCGACTTTGCATTGCGTGATACTGAGAGCGCCATCTCCCGTGCCGAATTTTGAACAATACATTTAATCGATATAGGGATTTTTTGTCTTTCAAGGTATCCTTATATATATACGTTTGTCATTGTGATGCTTGACACAGCAGTATTAAGTAGATTTATAGTATATTTTTGTTAAAGCAACAACATCAGAATCAGGAATTACTATGACGAAAACAGCAACGTGGATAGCAACGGCGATTACACTGGCTGTACCGGTAACATTACTATTTTGTAAACTGAATACTAAACGTAAACAGAATATCATCAACCGCAGATACAGCACAGACGATATTTTGTTTGATTTATAACGTGTAGCGCTGCATATTTTCTGATTTCCAGGGCATACAAGGGGAGTATGCCCTGTGGAATCTTTTTCTCATTTCACACCTCACCAATCAGTTACAATACACCATACGGGTCGATATCGATAATCAATTTTGTGTCGGCGGGGATTTTTTGGGGAATTGACTTTCGTATAGATTCCCGTAGTAACTTCCCTGCCGGATCGGTTTGCCTGGAAGCTTTAATGATAATATGAAAACGGAAAAAATTCTTTACGCGGGCAAGAGCGGCGGGTGAGGGCCCGAGCACTATAAAGTTTTCGGGAACCGATTTGGCTAATTTCGTGTGTATTGTTTCGAGTGCTGTCGAAGCGGCAATTTCATTTTCCGAACGTGCCTCGATCAAAGCCAGACGTGTTACCGGCGGCCATTGTGTCTCAGTCCGTTTCGACATCTCCTCTTCAAAAAATGATTTAAAGTCGTGTGTGGTAGCATGTTTTATGCTGTAATGATCCGGATAGTTGGTTTGAATAATTACTTCACCTTCGACAGCACTTCTTCCCGCTCTTCCAGCTACCTGTGTGAGCATTTGAAATGTCCGTTCGGAGGACCTGAAATCCGGCAGTAACAATTGTGTATCCGCCGAGATCACCCCGACAAGTGTAACACGGTCGAAATCCAGCCCCTTACCTACCATCTGTGTGCCGAGCAAAATATCATAACTGCCTCTTCCAAACTTTGTGAGTATTTTATTGTGTGCCCCTTTGCGGGTCGTCGAGTCGAGATCCATTCGTGCTATCCGTCCTTCCGGGAACAATGCTCGCAATTCTTCCTCAACGCGCTGCGTCCCGAAACCCTGATAGACAAGGCGGATACCTCTGCATTTCGGACACATATCCGGCGATCTGCGGATTTTGCCGCAATAGTGGCACCGGAGATGTTTTTTATATTTGTGATAGGTCATCGTTACACTGCAATCCGAACACTCCTCAATGTGTGCACAGTCCAGACATTCTAAATATGGAGAAAAACCCCGTCGGTTCTGTAATAAGATTACGCCTTCATTTTTGTTAAGGCGCTGACGAATGTGATCGCGCAATAGCCGGGAGACTGATGTCGATGTGCCGGGGTTTTCCTCTCGTATCTCCTTTCGCTCCTCGCGCATATTTACAATGTCAACTTTCGGAAGCGGAAACGTGTTGATTCGCTCGGGAAGTTCGATCAAACGGTATTTGTTTGCCAGTGCATTGTTGTACGATTCAAGCGATGGGGTTGCCGAACCCAATAACACAACAGCATTGGTAAAATGTGCCCGCATTATTGCTACGTCGCGTGCATTATATCTCGGTGTGCTGTCGAATTGTTTGTATGATGCTTCATGCTCTTCATCGACGATGACAAGGCCGAGATCTTCAAGTGGTGCGAATATTGCCGAGCGTGGTCCGATCGCGATGGATGCTTTGCCGTCGCGTGCACGTTTCCAGCCATCATATCGCTCTCCTTCGGAAAGCCGGCTGTGAAAAACTACCACATCATCTTTGAAATGTCCGCGAAATCGGCTGACGATCTGCGGCGTTAACGATATTTCGGGAACGAGCACTATCGCCCGCTTCCCGGCTTTGCGTGCATGATGGATCGCTTCGATGTAAACCTGCGTTTTCCCGCTGCCGGTAATTCCGTGCAACAATAATGTCTGATGTTTCCCGGCATCGAGTGCATTATATATCATATTTAAGGCTGCCCGCTGATGGAAAGTAAGCTCGAGTTCGTCTGGTGGTTCGCCGGTCTCGAACTCCTCCCGTGACACGGTTCGTTTTTCAAGAATGATCAGTCCGCGCTCTGCAAGAGTTTGTACGACACTTTTTGAAGCGGAGGCTTTTTGTAATAATTCTTTCTCAGTTATCGAGGTGTCTTTATACTTATGTAACAGAATCTCCATAACGGCTGATTGCTTTTTGGCACGACCGTCGAGATTATCGAGATATGAGCGTATATCATCGATACTTTGATCGCGTGTGTTTAAACTGATATATGTTTCAGTTTTTGGTTTGATCTGTGTGCGCGGTAGTGTATCGAAGATAGAAACATATTTATCTTTCACAAGTTCGTTAATCGTGGAGTAGATATTTTCGAACCGGGAAAGCTTTTGCAGCTGTGCTATCGATAATACTTTTCGTTCCTGCAGATTATGGATTATTGCTGCCTTGCGGGGTGCTTTTTTCTGCCATTCTTCAACTAGATTCCTCGGAGGTTCTTTTTCCAGGCGAACTGTTCGTTTACTTTCTCCTATTAATCCTGCCGGAGTTGCGCTGCGGAGTACTTCACCGAGCGGTGCCATATAATACTCGGCGATCCACCGGCAGAGCTTGAGCATATCTTCGGTGAGGACCGGCTTCGGGTCGAGTACATCTTTAATCGGTTTCAATGCGGTCAGTGTTGTGGACTCGGGACATTCGACAATGTAGCCGATCTTATATTTTTTACCGAACGGAACCATCACCCGGGCGCCGGGAACGGCTGTGTCGGCGAGCTCCTCAGGAATACTGTAGGTGAAAAGCCGGTCAAACGGTAACGGCATAGATACGTTTGCGAGTGATGTTTCCATGTGTATAAAATACAGCGAAAGTGGGGAAAATCAAAGTGAGACACGGGAATTGTTTAAGAAAAACAAATTTCAAACCAAAATAATTATGTTTTATGAAGGAAGGAATAAGATCTAATTGTTTTGCCCTTAATCATTTTGCCATACTATTAGTTTCCCAATCTTCTATATACTTCAATAAGCGGAAGATTTTTTTCTTCTGCGATTCTTTTACACTCTTCAAATTCCGGTCTGGTGTATTCACGACCGTCGACCTCTACAGTTTTCATTTTGACCGGTCCGAACTCGGTATCGACGGTTTTTATGTCGCGTTTGAGGATTTTCCTCCGCATCTGTTGGTAACGAACACCAAGTGTTGTAGTTTCGACAAGCAATAGTTTTATAATCCGGTCCAGCGTCGCGGTTGTACACAATACCGTTACCATCGATCCCGGCCGGCCTTTTTTCATGATGACAGGGGTTACAAATGCGTCACGGGCACCGGCAGCGAGTAGTTTTTCAAGTACGTATGGGTAAAGTTCGGGGTTCATATCGTCGATATTTGCTTCCACAACCATGATATCTTCTTCCGGTGCAACTGATTGTAATGTGCCGGTTACGACCCGCAAAAGGTTCGGAAGTTTTTCAAAACGCTTCGTTCCGGAGCCATATCCGATAGTATCGATAATAATGTTTTCCATTGTGAGCATACCGCGTGAAAGTGTTTTTATAATCGCGGCACCTGTCGGGGTGGTTAACTCACCGGGAATGTCCGAAAAAACAACCGGATATCCGCGCAATATTTCCATCGTTGCGGGTGCGGGAGTTGGTATGATCCCGTGTGCACTTTTAATGGTGGAGCTTGCACCGGTTTTAACCGGTGAGGAGTAAATACTATCGATTCCGAGATAATCGAGACAAATCGCAGTACCGACAATATCGACAATTGAATCCACCGCGCCGACCTCATGAAAATGGATCTTATCGATGGGTATAGAATGTACTTTTGCCTCGGCTTGTGCAAGGGTTAGAAAGATCGCTATTGAATTATCTTTGACCTTCTTTGGGAGACCGTTCGACTCAATAAGGTTTTTTATGTCGGAATAGTGCCGGTGCTGTTTGTCTTCTTTTTCTAATTCGACATCCAGCTTGATACTGGTAATACCGTTTTGTTGCACATGTTTAACCGACAGGTTGTACCCTGGCAGATCCAGCTTTGCAAGTTCGCTTTTAATATGTTCAATTGGTACGCCGGCATCGATGAGTGCACCGAGCGTCATATCCCCGCTGATTCCGGCGATGGTGTCGAAGTATGCTATTCTTGTACCGTTCATATGTTGTTTTGTTTCAGTGCCGCATTTCAATTAACTAATAACTATTCTATACTTTTCCTCAAATGCCGCATAATTCTGCCGGTTGCACCGGCATTCTGTTTAACCAGTTGCTTGCACACTGCACCTGTTTCTTTACGGAATCTGGAATCTGCAAACAATCTCTGTAATATTGCGTGCATTGACTGTTCATCATGTACGCAAAAGCCACCTCGTTTCCGGGCAAGCTCGACGGCTTCCTGCGAGTTTGTGTGTTTCGGACCGAAGATTACCGGAATACCGTACACCGCCGCTTCAAGCACATTGTGCACGCTTGATTTAAAACCACCACCAATATATGCAACATGTGCATATTTATATAATGTTAACAATATTCCAACACTATCGACAATAATTAGTTTTTCTCTATTGTAATTATTGATATGAGAAAAACGTATATTAGATATTTCGTTACCAAGTTGCTTTTCAAGACGTTCAAGATACTGCTGGGTTGGTTCGTGGGGAGCGAGAATGGTCAAAAGATTTTTTTCCTCTTTATATAGTTTCTTCAAAGTTGGAATAAGGTGTTCCTCATCTTCCTGCCAGCTACTACCGATGACCAACACCTTTTTACGGCGGGTAAATCCCCCGGGAAGTAATTCAATATCCTGTGCTGCTTTGCTTCTTTCCAATACCTGGTCATATCGTGTATCACCTACTTCTTCAATAACCGGCACGCTCAAGCCGAAACGTTTGAATTGCCGTGCATCGTAATCGGTAATAGTTAATATAGCGGTGAATAGATCGAACAGTTGACGATGGAATGGACGAAGCAGCGGCGACATTCGTATTGATTTTTCACGCATCGTTGCACTTGAAAGAAGGAACGGAATTTTCGCTTCAGTCAGAGCCCAGATATGATTCGGCCAGATATCATATCTGATAAAAACCGCTGCATCGGGTTTGATTCGTTTAATGAACTTTCTGGCAAGACGGCGGCTGTCGGGAGGCATATATGATATAATGTCGGCGAATTTATAATCTTGTGAGTGACGATAGCCCGAGGGGGAGAAAAACGACACAATTATTGTGCCGTTCGGATAGGTGGTTTTCACAGTTTGAATAATCGGCTTTGCCTGCTCGAATTCACCAAGTGACGAAACATGAAACCAGACTCGCGGACTTCCGGATTGAATGTTCCTGAGCGATGTATCGAGTGTATCGAATAATTGTGCTCTGTCCCGGAAACCGTCGCGTAATTTTCTGTTAAAGATTGAAGCTACACGTGCGATAACAATCAACAGAGGATATACAAGAAGATTATATGCGTAATACGAGAATGTTTTCATGCATGATCAATTGTTACGACGACTTTGCCTACGCTTTCACGTTTTTGCAGATGTGCGTGGGCATCAATAATTTTCTCAAACGGAAAGACTTTACCGATAACCGGTTTAACTACTCCATTGGAATAGAGATCAAGTAATTCGCTCGTAACTCTGCGAAGATAGTCCGCCTTGCCAGTTAATGTGGATAGATTAAATCCGGCTATGGTTTTATTGGATGAAATAAGCGAAGTCAATAAAATAGGAGGCATTGTGAGCAATGACTTACTCGCACGCAGATAGCTGAAGGAATTTTTTGTCATTGCGTCAGCAACCCCGTAAATGATGTAGCGGCCCATCGGTGCAAGCAGCTTCCAGCCCGGTCTGAATACCCGTCCACCCACAGCATCCATAATGACATCAACGCCATAGTCGTTTGTAATTTGTTTGATAGCCGCAGCAAAATTTTCTGTTGAGTAATTTATACAATAGTCTAAACCCTGCTCTTTTACAATACTGCGTTTGAATTCCGAACCAACGGTGCCGAAAACCTCGGCATTATAGTGTTTCGCAAGTTGAATGACAGCTAAACCGACGCCGCCGGCTGCAGCATGGACGAGCACCTTTTCGTTTGGCTGAAGTTTACCCAGGGTAAACAAGCCGTGGTACGCCGTAAGATAAATAATAAGAAACGATGCAGCTTCTTCAAAACTCATCGATTCGGGTATTTGCCCGGCCATTTTTTGATTGACCACAACGTATTCAGCATGGCTGCCGGTGCGGCTATATCCCATAACGCGGTCGCCCGGTTTCAGGGACGTTACATTCGAACCGCACTCCGAAACAATCCCCGAAAACTCCATTCCCGGTATAAAGGGTGGTTTCGGTGTGTTCGGATATATTCCCGTTCGCATTAGAACATCGGCAAAGTTTAATCCGATTGCCCTAACTTGTATTTGAATCTGGTCCGGTCCCGGTTTCGGGGTATCGGTGTCTTGTATTTTAAATACATCCGGACCACCGTATCTCGTTACAAAAGCAGCTTTCATGACATCCGTTAGTTTCGGAAGGATTATTACAGGTATTGATTGTAAAAATAATGATACCAATATCAATAAATCTAAAACAATATGCAACCCGCTTGATATTGAAGTGTAAATTTATCAATATATAGAGATAAAATAAATTGTAATTACCTTGAGAATAAATATGAACTTTCTTGTTATCGGTCATCTCTGTTATGATGAGATAAACATCGGTGGTCAGGATCCCGTGACCGGGTTCGGGGGAATATACTATACAGTTGCTTCACTGGCAGCTATTGCCGGAAATGATCATACAATAATTCCGGTGTTTGGTGTCGGAATAGATCGTGAAGAAGAACTCTACTCGAAAATCTCGGCATATTCGAATATACTTACCGATGGAATATTTACATTAGATCATCCGACGAATACCGTGAAATTATTTTACGACGAAGCCGGTGAGCGAATTGAGTGTAGCGAGCATATAGCACCTCCAATTCCGGTCAGTGCTGTCGAACCGTTTATGAAACGTTCGGATGCAGTACTTGTCAATATGGTATCGGGGTTTGATATAACATTTGATGTGTTGTATATGATCAATGATGAAAAACGATCGCGGAATGTCCCGGTATATTTGGATTTTCACAGTATGACGCTTGGCATCGATGAGAATAATAAACGCTTCAGGCGCCCGATGGTGGATTGGCGGCGGTGGGCCTTCCAGGCGAATATTATCCAGATGAGCGAACTCGAAGCCAGTACACTGACAGTCGAACGGCTCTCGGAATTGCAACTTGCAAAACTCATGATGTCGCTCGGGCCGTCTGCGATGATTATTACCCGCGGAGAACGGGGAGTTCATGTTTATTATACTGAAAAAAAGAAAGTTTTGGATCAGGAAATACCGGGTATTGCACTTCGCAACAGATCGAACAATGTTCCCGGCCTGTCGGATGTCGATCCAACAGGATGTGGGGATGTATACGGTGCTGCCTGTTTATATCATTATGGTAACTCAGGCGACATAGTTGCCGCGACAAAATATGCAAATCGGGTTGCAGCCCGGAAAGCACTACTATCTGGTTCAGATAATCTGCAACAATTATCGGATGAAACGATGAATGAGGCCGAATGAAACGTATTCTGATTACCGGCGGGAATGGACTCCTCGGACAGACAATAACACGGTTATTGATGCAGGAAACAAAATACTCCATACTTGTCACAAGTATAGAAGACCAATCTGTATTCACTAACCATACAATTCATTACAGGAGACTCGATGTTACCGACAGAAGAGATGTGCGGGAAAGCATTCAAGAGTATAAACCGGATGTGATCGTGAATACCGCCGCATATACACACGTGGATGACTGCGAGGATGACAGGGAAAAAGCACAGCTTTACAACGTGAAATCTGTGGAATATCTTGCAGAGGCTGCGCGTATTACAGATGCGAGAATTGTACATCTATCAACCGATTATGTCTTCGACGGTGAAAAAGCACCACTGAATGAATCCGCTCCGCCGAGTCCGCTGAATTATTATGGTAGAACAAAATTAGCAAGCGAAAATGTATTACGCGGTGCAGGTATCAGGCATGCAATAGTGCGAACCATGATCCTCTATGGCTGTGGTATAGATGTAAAACCGAATTTTGCACTCTGGGTATTATACAATTTATCTTCGGGCAAAAAGATCAATGTAGTGGTTGATCAATACGGACAACCAACATTTGTAGATGATCTTGGATATGGACTGATAAAAATTATTGAGCTGGAACGTACCGGCTTATATCATATCAGCGGATCTGAAGTTACAAGCAGATATGATTTTGCCGTTGCGGTAGCCGAAACCTTTAAGCTGAAAAAAGACCTGATCCAACCTATTTCAAGCGAAGAATTCCATCAGGTGGCTCCACGCCCGCGGTACTCTGAGTTTATGATTCAAAAAGCACAGATGGAACTGGGTATTCGTATGTCAAATGTTCGTGAAGGATTGAGTGTCCTCCGCAAACAGCTTGAATACCGAAAGTATGAAGAATTGTGACAGTAACTATTTCATAAACTATTGGAAAGAACCATGGTAGATTTAAAAATTATACGTGAGAATACTGAATTCGTACGCAAAGGTATAGCAAAGAAACAAGAAAAAGACAGACTTGATGAGGTTTTAAAACTCGATGAAAGAAGAAGAGAATTAATACGTGAAGTTGAGGCGCTGAAGAACAAGCGCAATACCGTAAGCGCTGAAGTGGGAAAGTTAAAGAAAGCAGGTAACAATGCCGATGAACTCATAGCTGAAATGAAGGGTGTTTCCGATACGATAAAAAACCTTGATGAAGAGCTTCGGGCAGTTAAAGAAAAAATAGATGATGTAATACTCTGGATTCCAAACATACCGCACGAAAGCGTTCCGGTCGGAACCGACGAAAGTGATAATGTTACAGTCAGGGATTGGAAGCCGGGCGATACTGTTTTAGGATTTACACCGCAGGAAGATTTAGATTTTAAACCGCTCGACCATGTTCAACTTGGAAAGAAATTAAACATACTTGATTTCGAACGTGGTGCAAAGATCAGTGGCAGTGGATTTCCGTTATATATCGGAAAGGGTGCAACACTCGAGCGGGCACTCGTCAATTATATGATCTCCGTGCATACCTCCAGACACGGCTATACCGAAGTGTTCCCCCCGTTTCTCGTCAATCGAGAATCTATGACGGGGACCGGTCAGCTTCCGAAATTATCTGAGGATATGTATCGATGCGAACTTGACGATGTATTCCCGATTCCGACAGCTGAAGTCCCCATCACAAATATGCATCGTGATGAGATGTTGCCAGCCGATCAACTTCCTCTTGCGTATGTGGGGTATTCTGCTTGCTTCCGCCGTGAGGCCGGGTCCTACGGAAAGGAGACAAAAGGATTTCTTCGTGTTCATCAGTTCAATAAGGTGGAGATGGTAAGGTTTACGAAACCGGAAGAGTCCTATGATCAACTTGAGCAACTCGTAGGTCACGCCGAGGTGATCCTGACAGAATTAAAGATCCCCTACCGTGTGCGGCTCCTTGCCAGCGGCGATCTGAGCTTTGCTGCCTCAAAGTGTTATGATATCGAGGTGTGGGCTCCGGCAGAGCAAAAATGGCTTGAGGCTTCAAGTTGTAGCAATTTTGAGGATTTTCAGGCGCGGAGAATGAATATCCGTTTTAAACCCGATCCAAAATCAAAACCATTGTTCGTTCATACCCTGAATGGTTCCGGCCTTGCAACTTCACGGCTTATGGTAGCGTTATTAGAGAACTACCAGACTCCAGAAGGAAAGGTAATCGTACCTAAAGTATTACAACCTTATACCGGTTTTGAGCTAATTGGATAGTCTTTATAGATTAAAACCATATTTTCGACGACATCGCCGGCTGCTTATTGCAGGTTTTGCAGCAATTCTGTTCTCGAATGTATTCGAAGTGCTTGTGCCGTTGATTATCCGGGATGCAATCGACGGATTGCAGGAAGAGGCATCCATGCGCCAATTCTTCGAATACGGTGCGATGGTTGTTATTGCTACTGCGTTAAGCGGTTTGTTTTCATATTTTACACGGCAGACGATTATTGTTGCCTCACGTAAAATTGAGCACGAACTGCGAAACGATTTCTACGCTCATCTTCAAAAACTTTCCATACCGTTTTATCATAATACCACGACCGGCGATTTGATGGCGCATACTACGAACGACATCAATCAGGTGCGGAATTTTCTCGGGCCGGGTATCATGTACTCGACGAGTACCTTGATCGGTTTTATTATCATACTCGGTATAATGCTCTCGATAAATTCAACGTTAACTGTGCTTGCACTCCTACCCTTACCGATAATCTCAATTGTTGTTTTCTATATCGGGCGGATAGTTCATAAAAAAACGATAGGTATTCAGGAACAGTTTTCGAACATCACGTCGCGTGCACAGGAAAATTTATCGGGTATACGGGTAATCAAAGCATTCACCCGTGAGGATTTCGAAATCGATGAATTTAAAAATTTAAGTAAAGAGTATTATCGCCGGAATATGGGACTCATCCGGGTACAATCATTAACGAGACCCCTGCTTTATCTGCTTGTCGGGATTTCGCTCATTGTTGTTCTGTGGTATGGCGGAAATAGTGTTATTGACGGGCGGATGACAATCGGTGATGTTACCGCTATGATGATTTATCTTGGCATGTTGATCTGGCCTATGATCGCGTTCGGATGGGTGTTTAATATAATCCAGCGTGCAGCCGCATCAATGGGACGACTGAACAAGATTTTCGATATAGAACCGGAAATTAAAGATGGGCCGGATACCGACTACTCAATTACTGATTTGCAGGGACATATATCTATTAAAAACGTAACGTTCTCATATCAGAAGGATACGGAACCGGTTTTAAAAAATATTAATCTTGATATCCCGGAAGGAAAAACGATCGGCATTATCGGATTTACCGGTGCAGGTAAATCGACACTGGTATCTTTAATACCACGGTTATATGATATCGATAGAGGCGAGATTTTAATCGACGGACATCCAATAAAAAAGATACCGCTGGCTACGCTGCGATCTCATATCGGGTATGTTCCGCAGGAAACATTTCTTTTCTCCGAATCAATACGTGAAAATATAGCGTTCGGAAAAGATGGAATGGAGACACATCTTGTGGAACGCGTGGCCGACATTGCGCACTTATCGGGCGATGTCGAGGATTTTCCCCAGAAATTCGATACCGTGATCGGTGAACGGGGCATTACCCTTTCCGGTGGACAGAAGCAACGTGCAAGTCTTGCCCGTGCCTTAGCGCGTGATCCGAAGATACTCATTCTCGACGATGCATTTTCTGCGGTGGATACATATACAGAAGAATCAATACTCTCACGACTCCGCGACGAAATGCGTGAGCGAACAACGATCCTCATCAGTCACCGTATATCAACAGTAAAAATGGCAGATGAAGTTATTGTTCTTGATAACGGCTCAATCGTCGAACGCGGTACACACGATGAACTGGTACAACAAGGAGGAATCTATGCAAACTTACACCAAAAGCAATTACTTGAAAAAGAACTTGATGAAATGTAGGATTTTATTTTTGTAAGTCACAATGGCAATGTACTCTGACGAAATAGTAGGAAAAGCGTACGATGCGAGTTTGATGCGCAGATTGTTGAGGTATTTAAAACCGTATCGTAAGTATGTTGTTGCGGCAATAATGTTGAATATTGTCTTTGCCGGTATGGGACCTCTGCGCCCGTATCTGACCAAAGTTGCGATTGATGACTATATACTGGTCGGTGATCATACCGGCTTAATGATGCTTATCGGTATATTATTCGGTTTGCTGATCGCTCAGGGTTTTCTTCAATATGTAATGAATTTTCTGACAGAATGGATCGGTCAGAAAGCGATATTCGATTTGCGAATGCAGGTGTTCGGATACTTACAACGTTTATCTCTCCGGTTCTTCGATAAGAATCCAATCGGTAGATTGGTCACCCGGACGACCAACGATGTCGAGTCGCTCAATGATATGTTTTCATCCGGTGTGGTAACCATCTTCAGCGATATTTTTGTGATTTTCTGGATCCTTGTCTTTATGTTCTTTATGAGCTGGGAATTATCGCTGGTTACGCTGATAGTGTTACCATTTTTATTTTACGCTACGTGGGTATTCCGTCGCAAAGCACGCGAAGCGTATCGTGAAGTACGCAGACATCTTGCCCGTTTAAATGCATTTCTGCAAGAGCATATCAGCGGCACAATAGTGCTCCAGATTTTTAACCGTGAAAAAAAAGCACGGGATCAGTTTGAAAAGATTAATTCGGATTATCGCGATGCATACATGCGTTCGATATTTTACCATGCAATATTTTATCCTGTTGTGGAATTGATAAGCGCTGTTGCCATCGGACTGATAATATGGTACGGTGGTGGTAATGTTGTGCAGGGTACATTAACCATCGGTATTCTGGTGTCGTTTATTCAGTATACCGAGATGTTCTTTCGTCCGATACGCGATCTCGCCGAGAAGTATAATATTATGCAAACGGCGATGGCCTCGTCCGAGCGGATATTTAAGTTACTTGACGATAAATCGGTGATACCCGATCCGGAGCATCCGGTGGAATTGGATACGATCAGGGGAGAGGTTAAATACAAAAATGTATGGTTTGCCTATAATGAAAATGAATATGTTCTGCGTGATGTTTCATTCCATGTTCAACCGGGAGAATCGGTGGCTCTTGTCGGTGCGACCGGAGCAGGCAAGACATCGATCATTAATCTGATGACGCGATTTTATGATATTCAACAAGGACAAATATTAGTCGATGGCGTTGATATCCGTACTATCAGGAAAGCCGATCTCAGAAAACATATTGCCATAGTACTTCAGGATGTTTTCTTATTCTCGGGCGATATTAAAAACAATCTCACCCTTGGTGATGAATCTATCTCTTTGGATCGTGTGCGTGAGGTATGTGCTGCGGTCGGCGCAGATAAGTTTATCGAGCGGTTACCGCGAGGTTACGATGAACCTGTTAAAGAACGCGGCGCAACGCTGTCAGTAGGACAAAAACAGCTATTGTCATTTGCACGCGCTCTTGCAGTTGATCCGAAAATATTGATACTTGACGAAGCTACAAGCAGTGTCGATACTGAAACCGAATTATTGATTCAGCAAGCTATACAGAGAATGCTCAAAGGAAGAACATCGATCGTTATTGCTCACCGGTTGTCGACTATACAGCGGGCTGATAAGATCATTGTCATGCATAAAGGAAAAATCCGAGAGATAGGCAAACATCACGAACTTCTTGCACAACAGGGGATATATTACCGGTTGTATCAGTTGCAGTACAAGGATCAAATCGAAGCTCAGGCGATCGAAAATTCCGGCTCGGGTGGATAGCAGGATTCTAATTATAATACTGACATATCTGCGTATATAACCGATTTTACCACCATATTAAAAATTCCAGACAACGCTTGACAATTCCTGTTTAATTTTTTAATATTAACTAAAACGTTAAACTATATAGATAAACACTTTAGTTAATATACAGCTATGTATGAAGCTCACACCCAAATAACCGAAAGCAAAGAAAAAATTATACAAGCCGCGATCACTGTATTTGCCCGAAAAGGTAAACACGGTGCGCGGATGGAAGATATCGCAAATGAGTCGGGCTTTAATAAAGCGATGGTTTACTATTACTTCACAAACAGAGAAATTTTATATCAGGTTGTTCTGGATACGATCATTAGGAATGTCTATACCTATATTAATACTAACCTGTTGGAAATTGAAAAAAAACCTATCGATCCGGCAAAAAAACTCTCGCATTATATACGGTATCATTTTACGGCTTTTTCATCAAATCCTGATTGGACAAAAATCATTATTGAGGCGCTCAGCAATGATCCGGAAAAAGTGAGAACGTCATTTAGTTCGATGTTCGATAGCAAGTCTGAATCCCGATCGTTCGCGGTTTATTCTATTGTTGAAGAAGGAATAAAGACCAGAAAATTTCGTAATGTCGATGCGAAGCAAATGATCATTAGTATTCTCGGAATGAATATGATTTACTATCTTGCCAAACCAATTGGTGAGGTATTGCTTAATTTAAATGTTGACGATGAGACATCATTTTTAGATGAACGTGTGGACAGTATTGTGGATCTTGTGTTGTACGGAGTTGTAAAAAAATAATTTTTTGTCTGAGGTGTTATGATGAACAATTCAAATATCTCTCTTGTGCTCGGTGGTGGCGGGGCCCGTGGTATAGCCCATTTGGGAGTATTACGCGTATTTGAAGAAGAGAATATTGAACCCTCGTTTATCGCTGGTACAAGTATGGGAGCGGTGACCGGAGCGATGTTCGCGTACTATCGAGATACAAAAGAAGTTGAAAAGAGAATTGTTAATCTGGTTAACAGCGATTTTATGCACAAGGCAGGGCTCGATATATATGCAACATCAAAAATGCCGTTGCAAAAAAAGAAACTTGAGTATGCGCTCGGCCGGTTGCGACAGAATATGCAGCTTACGCGAGTATTTACACGTCCCGGTAGAATTCGGGTGGAATTGCTGTTAGAAGCAATGGAAATCCTCATCGATGATATACTTATTGAAGAGCTTTCAATTCCGTTTTGCGCAGTAGCAACCGATTTACACAAGGGGAAGCCGGTACTCTTCCGCAGCGGTCCGGTTCGAAATGCAATAACAGCGAGTGCGGCAATACCGGGTGTTTTTACACCCTATGAGTATAACGGTATGAAACTTGTCGACGGGGGGGCTACATATCTCACACCGGTTCCGCCAGCAAAAGAATTTGGTGTTGCACCTGTTGTTGCAGTCGATGTAAGTAAATCGATTGAAGATATTCCTTATCCGGATCGGGGCTATGGCGTATTTTTCCGCAGCGGTGATATTGCATTAAGTAATTATAATATGATGCTTTTGGAACAGGCGGATGTTGTCATTCGTCCGGATGTCGCATCGGTAAATTGGGCAGATTTTTATAGTTATGAGGAATTGGCTGAGAAAGGATATATTGCGACGCGGGCGAAACTTGCCGATATAAAAGCTATTGTGCAGAAGGATAGTTCTTTTTTCCAGCGATGGTGGAGGAGAAGAAAGCAAGCATCAACTGTATGAAAAAGGTGGTACCAGAATTAATTTCGATACCACCTTTTAAAGATCTTCTTTTATTATATTCCAACCACTTCGTTACTTCTACTCAATTATAAAATTATGGTGTATAATACATTGGTGCATCCGGTCCGAGCGGGAAGCCGGCCAGCATCCAGATTATCAGTACCGGTATACGTACAAGTGCGATGAAAATTGCAAATGGCAGCATCAGTGCTATAATGGTACCTATTCCGGTATCCTTTACATACTTTTGTGCAAATGTAATGATCAAGGGGAAGTATGGCAACAACGGTGTCAGAATATTTGTATACGAATCGCCAATACGATAAGCAGCCTGGGTTAACTCAGGTGAATATCCCATGAGCATAAGCATCGGTACGAATATGGGCGCCATAATTGCCCATTTTGCAGACGCACTTCCGATTATTAAATTTATAAAGGATGCAACAAGCACGAATGCAACGATCAACGGTATTCCGGTTAAACCTATTGCCTGAAGCGCTCCCGCACCTGATATTGCGGTAATTATACCAAGATTTGACCAGTTAAAGAATGCGACAAATTGTGCGGCAACGAATGCGAGCACAATATAACCGCCCATACTTGCCATTGAATCGGCTGTCATCTTTGCAGCATCCTTATCACCCTTAATGGTTTTAGTAATAATCCCGTACACTATACCGGGAAGAATGAAGATAAACATCATCAAAGGTACAATGCTGTCCAGCAAAGGACGAATACTTCCGTCGTCGCCGCGTAAGATACCGTCTGACGGAATCGACATATAGGCGACAACACCAAGTGCTGCTAATACGGTAATAACAGCGGCTGTGAGCCCCTTTTTTTCCTCCGGTTTTAATGAATCGTCTTCCCTGGTAAGACCTTCAACATCTTGGTATTTCCCCAGCCGGGGTTCGACAATCCGCTCAGTGACATACCAACCGGCAACTGCGGTGACGGGAACAAGAGCAGCCATTATCCACCAGTTTGCCGTCGGGTCAACTGTATATGCTGGATCGAGTATTTGTGCCGCAGGTTCAGTAAAACCGGCAAGAAGCGGATCAAGTGCTGTAATGATAATATTAGCGCCAAAACCACCGGATACACCGGCAAAAGCAGCGGCAAGACCGGCGAGAGGATGTCGCCCCATACCCCAGAATATTGCTGCACCAAGCGGGACCAGAACCACGTAGCCGGCATCTGCTGCTATACTTGAGAGCTGTCCGGCGGTAACAAGTGCAATTGTAATTAACCACGGCGGCATCCATGATACAAACGCCCGTAAACCGACTGCAATCAACCCTGTTCGCTCTGCAACACCGATACCAAGCATAACTACGAGCACCATGCCGAGTGGCGGGAAGTCGGTGAATGTTGTAGTCATATTCACGAAAATGTGCCGGATCTGGTCGCTGCTGAGGAGGTTCACAGCACGGATTTCTTCACCGGTGCCGGGGTGAGTTGCACTTATGTTTACTACACCGGCGAGCCAGGAAACGATGAGAATAAAGAAAATGAGGATTACAAACAATGTGACCGGTTGCGGGAGTTTATTTCCCACATATTCGACTCTGTTTAACAACCTCATCAGAAAACCGGATTGGGAACTATCTTGTGCCATTCTGTGTCCTTTAATTAGTTTTAAATGTAACGGTTTTTACTTTTGAGTAAATTGGGATATGCAACCAAATTGTATTGGGGAAAATGTCGGGCATGCCTATAATCATACTAGTGGTAAATTTATGAATTCTAAAAGGTAGTGTTTCTTTATGAAGAAATCAATATTTTCCGGTCAATTTGATAGAAATCACTTTATCTTTAATAAAAAATTCGTATCTTTTTTAAAATTTACGACAAACAAATGCGGGGATACCCGCTTATTTAAAACAAAATAGAGAAAGGGTCTACTATGAAACGAAGTATATATGCTGCAATGATAGTTGTTATGAGTATATTTTTCGTAATGCCTGCCTCTGCTCAGATTTTCGGTATCGGGTTTAAAGGTGGCCTGAATTTTTCAACATTACGTGGCGACTTTACATTTGTTGAAGATGGTGTTGAGATGGATTTTCCCATGAGCACGAAAACCGGATTTGTAGTTGGGGCTGCTTTTAACACCAGCTTGCTGCCGTTTATCTCATTACAGCCCGAAATACTTTATTCGGAAAAAGGTGCTAAAATTGATATGCCGTTTGATGAGTTCGATTTTTTCGATGAATTCGGATCTGCCAGTGTTGATGCATCTATTGATTTAGCCTACCTCGAAGTGCCTGTATTGCTCAGAGCAGGTTTCCCGATACCGGGTTTCAGTCCGTTTGTTTATGCCGGTCCCGCATTTGCATTTAATTTAAGTGCCGAAATGAATTATGATATCGATGTAACGGTAAATGGTATGCAATTTTCTGAAAGTGAATCTGAAGATATAAAGGATGATATAAAAAGTTTTGATCTCGGGTTTGTACTCGGTGGTGGGTTGGAGTTTGGGTTACCAATGCTAAAACTACACGCTGAAATCAGGTATACAATGGGGTTAAGTAATATCCTGGATATTGAAAATAATAACAATGACGATATCGACCTTAAAAATGGTGTGGTAAGTTTAATGGTGGGTGTAACGTTTTAACATAACGATATATACAACTCAATAGGGCGAACCGGCTGTGGCTTGTTCGCCCTTATTCATTCTGAAAATTGTAAATTTCCTGACGTTTGTGTATATTAAACATACCATTACTTTAATATCATTCCTCAATTTGAAACGACGTTAATAGTATAGCCATCCTGCATGAATATCTTGTATCTCGGTATCGTCCTCGGGTATTTCGGAATAATTTTACTTATCGGAACATTCCTTCGCGGAGCAGCAAAAACTTCTGATTCATATCTTATTGCCGGCAGAAGTATGGGAATCATTCTCTGCACGGCAACAATTGCCGGTGAATGGCTTGGTGGTATGAGTACTATCGGTACCTCAGAACTTGCCATGACCTCCGGTTTTTTCCCGATGTGGTATAATATCTCAACAGCTATCGGTATGATGATATTCGGTTTTACTATCGCCTCGATTTACCGACGAAACCGGGTAACCACTGTCGGTGAAATGCTCGAGAAATTATATAACCGGCGGACCCGTTCGATTGCATCTATTTGTTTTGTTGCTGCATTTGTAATACTCGCTTACCTGCAGCTCCAGGCGATCGGAAGCGTGATGTCTGAAATGCTCGGTATTAAATTTTGGGTCGGGGTGGTTGTTGCCGGCGTCCTTGTGACCGGCTATGTGATACGCGGTGGTATAGAATCGATAGGTGCTACCAATCTTATTCATGTTGGATTAATGTATGCTACTCTCCTTACGGCATATGTTGTTGCTATGATTAAGATTGGCGGGTATGAAGGATTGTTCATCGAACTGGAGAGAGTTTCTGACCCCGGGACAGTATCACGGTTCCGGAATCCATTCTCTGCCGGACTTGCACCTATTGCGGCCTGGTTACTCGGAGGTATCCTATCGGGGTTTGCTTCGCAGGCATCGATACAACCGGTGTTTGCCGCAAAGAATATCAAGGTGGCGAAATGGGGTGCAATTCTAAGCGGATTAATCATCGCACCGCTCGGTGTGATAGTGGCAACGTTGGGTATGGTGCGGCGCACGAATTTCTTTGGCTCCGAAGAGATCACGTCGCTGAAACAGGCTTTGCCGAATTTACTGATGAATCCCGATTTTATCCCACCGTGGGTCGGGGCACTCGGCATCGCCGGAATTCTCGCTGCAATACTCTCAACAGTCGGTCCGGTTATGTTTGCCATCAGCACAATATTAACAAAAGATATATATCATCGCATTATTAAAGAGGATGCGACCGATGAGCAAGTGCTCCGGATGTCGAGGATTTTGACTGTTGCAGTCGGTGTATTGGTTACCCCGATGGCGATATTTTTCCGTGGAGCGATACTTGATGCAGCTTATATCACCTATGCTATTCGTGCATCGGCAGCGGTAGCGGTGTTGTTCGGTATTTACTGGATGCGTGATAATATTCCCGTTCCAACTCCGAAAGCAATCATAACGGCATTAATAAGCTCAACGGTTGCCAGTGTCTTGTTTGCTGTATTCGAACCACAAATAACAGAAATTCTTGGATTCACCATCGATAAAGTGTATGCTGCATTGTTCTTTGCACTTGCGTCTATACTTATTGTTACACCATTAACGAACGGAGAGGAAAGAGGACCGGGAATTGAACGATGACCGGGCCGCAAGAATTTATACCTGGCCGATAAGGTGTTGATGTAGGAGAGCATATAAGCAGTGATTGCTTACGCTTGACCGGAGAGAACTGTTGCTAATATATCCCTTCGAACGAACCAGGTATTCTATGAATTATAAGAATAATCCTGTGTTTTCTCCTCCGGTGCCTTATACTCAATCCCCTTGGGAAAGTAATACATCAATGCTTGCTGAATATGGAATTGATGCTTTTCTGTAAAGCCGATGGTATGATGTGAGCGTTCAACCTGCTTATCATTTTTATCTTTCTTTGCTTTTTTGTCTTCTTGTTTTTCTGTTTTATGGGAACCTTGCCGTTTTCTTTTGTACCGTTCCTCCTGTTTCTTTTGCTCCAGTTTTCTCCTGTATTCCTGTTCTTTTGCAAGGCGGTCTTCCACTACTATTTTCATCTCACCGGCTTCATCTCGTTCTTTTTTTACATCGGCTTTCGTACTCGGTTCGTCAAGCTCTTCGAGGGATTCAAGCTCACGCTGGATTCGTTCGAAAAATCCGCTTGCTTCGATTGTTTTTTTCTCACGTGCAGATGTTATCTCAAGTTTGTATTCATTGCCTTCCTGCACAAACACCATTTTTTCGATTTCATCCCACGTAAGGCCTTTTCTGGTCCGTCCGAGGTAGATGCCTTCGCGTCCGATTACATTGATGAAGGTTAGCTGGCTGAGCATACCACCGAAGCCGATAAGCAATGCCGACAGGGCAGAAAGCAGCGCTTCAGAACGAATATAAATAGCTATAATCAGAGCGATCAGAGCGATAAAAATATAAATGATCGTACGGGTTTCTTCGGGGGATATCCATCGAACCACAATTTCACCCTGCCCCCAGTCGCGGGTAATGGTATACAGGCGGTATGCCTGTATAAGTATCAACGCACCGAAAGCTCCGACAATGATTATGAGTAATATTGAATATTCCATAATTTCTATCCTTTAGGTACGACAACATCATACCATTGTTTTTTCTCACGTTCACCAACATCATCGATGTGCATATGTTTGGTTTCGGTATATTCCTTCAAACCATCGATGCCAAATTCACGGCCGATGCCGCTTTGCTTGTAACCCCCGAATGGCGCTTTTTCGGACATGAGATGCCATTCGTTGATCCATACCGTTCCGGCGCGAAGCTGCCTGCCGATCGATTGTGCCTTGTCTTTATCTTTCGACCAGACACCCGCCGCAAGACCGTATATAGAGTCATTTGCCATCTTCACTGCATCATCGACGCTCTCATAAGTTATAACAGAAAGTACCGGTCCAAAAATTTCCTCCTGAGCGATCGTCATCTTGTTATCGACGTTTGAAAAGATTGTCGGCTCAACAAAGCATCCTTTTTGTAATTTTTCATCATCAGGTTTTTTCCCTCCGATCAATATCTTTGCTCCCTCCTCGGTTCCTTTCTGTATATATCCTAATACACGGTCTTGTTGTGTCTTTGATACAAGCGGACCGATATCCGTTGCTTTGTCCATCGGGTCACCGATAACAAGCTTTTTTGTTTTTTCCAGCAATTTCCCGAGAAATTCATCGGCGATGGATTCAGGGAGGAACAGCCGCGTGCCCGCTTCACAGCATTGTCCCTGATGGTAGAAAATTGCATACATAGTTCCATCGAGTGCCATTTCCATATCCGCATCATCGAGTATAATATTTGCCGATTTACCGCCACATTCAAGGGTGCAGCGTTTCATAGTCTCGGCTGCTGTTGCCATTACTTTTCTGCCAATCTCGGTTGAACCGGTAAATGCAATCTTATCAACGTCAGGATGTTGCACCAACGCTTCGCCGGCTTCATGCCCATAGCCGGGTAGTATGTTAACCACTCCCGGCGGAAAGCCGATCTCATCGATGATTTTGGCAAGTTCCATTGCTGTTACCGGCGTTTCTTCTGAGGGCTTCAGCACGACCGTGTTACCCGCGGCAAGTGCAGGGCCTAATTTCCAGATTGCCATTTTGAGCGGAAAATTCCAGGGGATTATCGCACCGACCACACCAATCGGCTCCCGGACAAGAATGTTCTGGCTGAATCCTGGTTTGTTCAATCCTTCAACGGGTTCCGAAAGATCGCGCGATGCCAGTTTCGAAAAATAATATATAGCGCGGGCGCTGAGGTATACATCTTCCTTGGCCTTCCGGTATGTCGAGCCGGAATCCATAACTTCAAGTTTAACCAACTCTTTAAATTTGTCGTTTATTTTATCCGAGACAGCTTTAATCATTGCGCCCCGCTCGTCACCGCTCATCTTCGGCCAGGGACCTTCATCAAATGCTTTGCGTGCCGCAGCCACCCCTTTATCCACATCCGGTTGAGTGGCGCTGTCAACACGTGCAACGACAGATTGGTCAAACGGATTCAGAGATTCAATTTTCTTACCTTCAACCGACGGTACAAACGCACCGTCAATGTAAAGTTGGTATTCCTGCATAACATCCTCCCGATTATTATTCATTAAAATTTATAAACCGTGAATATAAGGATCATCAATAAAAAGATTGCTTGAATTCGAGTATATTGACTCTGTCTGTTGTGTACCCGTATAAGTTCACCGGGTAATTTTGGATTATCTTTGCCGTCAATCAGATCGTTATATATTTCGCGCCGCTGTTTGCCCACGTTCATTGATGAGTACGCACCGGTAACAACCATCACAAGAAATATTAAGAGTTTACCCGTAAGCCAGCCGTGGGTGAATATGCCGTAGCCGTACATACCCATCATAAGTGCACCGCTAATGAACAGGATTATAGCTGCGATGGGTGAGAGCAATCCAATTCTTGAGATGATCGTTGCAAGCTTAAGTGCATCGTCGTATGATTCAGCTCTTCGTAAATAGTATTCGAGTATTGGTGTGGCGATCAGGACACTGATAATCAAACCGTAACCAAGGAGATGGAGTAAGTGATATATTTCTAACATAGCTCTATCTTTGTTATTGTGATTAATTCTGTTCGAGTTTCATTTTCGCTGCCACCATCTGCGATAGGTGGTGTTTACAATGTTTATTTGCATCTTCAAGTAAGGTATGCAGTGTGAGCGGGCCGTGTTCTTCGTGCTCTCCGGTGCGTTCCCATGCAGCAGAGGGGAGATTATGCAATATATTTGCCATTGAGTTGCGTGATAGACCGAAAAGAAGCACCGTTTCTTTAACATCCCATTCCATATAATTTAAATTCTGTGCCCACGCATCCTGATCGAACTTCATCAGTTGTGGGTTCTCCTCTGCTATTACTTTTTTCATACGTACCGAATAGTTCAGTTCGGTATCGACCAGATGGCATAGTATTTCTTTAATCGACCATTTGTCTGGTTCCGGTCTTTTCATCAGAATATCATTGGGTATCTCCTCAATGACTTCTTTTAGAGCAATGAACATCGCTATATAATCTTTCAGCTCTTCTTGAATTGATTTGTTCGCCATAAAAAATGTTCCTTTAATATTATTATTTAAAATATTCTACAATAGTGGTTATTCCCTGTCCGACCCCGATACACATAGTCGCCATTCCGTATCGTACTTTCCGGCGTTTCATCCCGTGAAGCAATGTTGTCATTATACGGGCACCGCTGCAACCGAGCGGATGGCCGAGTGCAATTGCGCCTCCGTTAATATTGGTTCGTTCGTGTTCAAGTCCGAGCTCTTTCATCACGGCAAGTGATTGCACCGCGAACGCTTCGTTGAGTTCGACAAGTTCAATATCATCTATGGATAAACCGGCTTTTTGCAATGCATGTTGTGTTGCCGGCACCGGTCCTAATCCCATATAACGGGGATCGACTCCTGCCGTTCCGGTAGATAAAATTTTTGCCATAGGGGTGAGGTTATATTTTTTCGTGATCGCTTCATTTGTGATCATAAGACAGGCCGCGCCGTCATTGAGCGATGAAGAGTTTCCTGCGGTAACCGTTCCTTTTTTTCTGAATGCAGGCGGAAGCTTTGCCAGTTTTTCTATCGATGTATCTTTTCTCGGGCCTTCATCGTGTTCGACTGTGATAGATGTTCCCTTTTTCTGAGGAATGGTCACCGGTACGATTTCATTTTTAAAATGACCGCTTTCCTGAGCTTTGATTGCATGTTGATGACTTTTTAACGCGAAGGCATCCTGATCTTCGCGCGTTATCTTATATTTTTCATAAATATTTTCAGCCGTCTCACCCATACTTTCGAGCGGAAACATCTTCTCCATAGCCGGATTCGGGAATCGCCACCCGAGTGCAGTATCATAGGCAGTTAGATTGCCGAAGAGTGCTTTACCGCTGACATTTTTCGGAAGTGCATACGGGGCGCGGCTCATACTCTCAACACCGCCGGCTATTATGACCGACGCATCACCCGACCACACTGCACGGGCTCCCTGATTGATTGCGTCGAGACTCGAGCCGCACAGGCGGTTTATTGTTGTACCGGGAATTGCATACGGTAATCCTGCAAGCAGTAACGCCATGCGCCCGACATTTCTGTTATCTTCACCTGCCTGATTTGCACATCCCCACATTACATCATTAATTACCTCTGGTGCAATACCAGTTGGTTCCACGAGTGTTTTTATCACAAGGGCGCTTAGGTCATCGGGGCGGACATCTTTTAGCGTACCGCCGTATCGCCCGACAGGAGTTCGCAATGCATCAATGATGTATGCTTCGTTTTTCTGCATATTTGTAAATGTAACAAAATTCAGCTTGAATGACAATTGCAGTTGTTTTTTAGTGTAGACTTACCTATTTTTAACGATTATTACTTCTGTACATTGAATTCAGACCATTCACTGCTTTTTATTCCAATCATAATAGGAGTACAAGATGGACATACGTTCGGTACTTGTTGCACTCATTATATTTTCTTTATCGTTAGTTGGTTCAAACATCAGTTATGCGTTCAATGTAGACGATCAGGCCGTACCTTCATTCAGAGATGTTACCGGTTTTAAATTCGGAGAACGTATTACACAGCACCACGAGATGGTGAAATATCTGGAAGCGGTTGCGGAGGCCTCTCCCCGCGTCACCTTACTACGACAGGGACATTCCTGGGAGGGAAGAGAATTACTGGCAGCCATTGTAACAGCACCCGAGAATCACGACCGGCTCGATGAGATCAAACAAAATGCACAACGGCTCGGCGATCCGCGTCAACTTCAGCAAGGTGAAGTAGATGGCATTATAGATAATCAACCGGCAGTTGTCTGGCTGGGTGGCTCGATACACGGAACCGAGCTTTCAGGTGCAGAGGGTCTTATGAAATTATTCGAACGATTAACTACCCGTGATGATGAAGAAACAATGAATATAATACGGAACACAGTTATATTTTTCGATCCGATACTGAATCCCGATGGCCGTGATGCACACGTATATTATAACATGCAGCGCAACGGGAAGGAGCCGAATCCCGAAAGAGATGACTGGGGTAACGATATTAACTGGTGGGAAGCGGTGAAATTCAGGACCGGCCATTACTTTTTCGATATTAACCGCGATTGGTTTGCCCACACGCAACTCGAAACCTGGTACCGTGTTCCAGTGCTTCAGGAATGGCGGCCGCAGGTCGGTGTCGATGCCCACGAAATGGGACCCGATGTTGAATTCTACTTCGATCCGCCGACCGATCCGGTGAGTCCGTATTTTCCCGATTATGCAATGGATTGGTTTGAAGTCTTCGGCAGAGCGCACGCCGATGCGTTTGATGAACACGGATTCGAGTATACCAAGCGGGAAATGTTCAATTACTTTTATCCTGCCTACACAACATCGTATCTCAGCTATCAAGGTGCGGTGGGGATGTTGTACGAACAGGGAACAACCCGTGGACTCGGTTTAAAAAGGACAGATGGGACCGTGCGTACACTTGCCGATGCTCTTGAACAACAATATGTTGCGGCCCTGGCGTTGGTACAAACAGCAGCAACCGAACGTGAAAACCTGCTCAGAGAATATTACAATGTACACCGCGCGGCAATCGATGACGGCGGGCAAGGAATTCGACGGTATATTATTAATTCAGATGGTGATCCGTACATTATATCAGAGCTTGTAAATTTATTAATTAGAAATGGTGTCGAAGTACATAAACTTACCGGTGAAGTTCAATTGTCAAATGTTCGGGATCGGAGTGGTGAATCGGTTGGCCGTGTTACATTCAGTGAAGGAACATATGTTGTGGAAGCGGCACAACCGCGTAACCGTCTTATCAGAACGTTACTTGAACCTGATGTACCGATGCCCGAAGAATTTTTGGAGGAAGCACGGGAACGGGTCGATCGTGGAGAGAACCCTCGTTTCTACGATATTACCGCGTATTCACTCCCGCTTTTGTTCAATATCGATGCCTATAGCTCGGATGACGGGCGTGCCATTGATGCTGAGCGCTTAACTGATCAGATAAAGCCGGGCGTATCATTTCCCGGGAGGGAAGCCCGGTATGCATATCTCATCGATGGCAAACAGGCACGATCCGTTTCTGCTATGTATCACTTACGTGAAAAAGGTTATCGTGTGGGAATGATGACCGAGGAAAGTAAAATACAGGGGATGGAATTTGCACGGGGTACCGTTGTTGTGCGAGTACATCAGCCGAAGGATGGTGTACACGAAGCCGTCCGGAAGGTTGCAGAACGATTCGGTCTTGATGTAAAAGGGGTCGACACCGGCCGTGCTGAACCCGGCTTTACTGCTCCCGGATCCCCGACAACGATAGACTTTCGCAAACCCGAAATAGCAATTGTGGCAGAGTATCCTGTATTCGGATATTCGTTCGGTTATGCGTGGTATACACTTGACCGTCACTACGAAATTCCACATACCATAATCCGTGCACCATCTATGAGAAATATGAGACTCGACCGGTTTGATGTAATTGTATTGCCGACAGTTTCTGGAGGAATGATTGCCCGCGAGCTTGGCGAGGAGGGAATTGAACGGCTGAAACGGTGGGTACGTGATGGCGGCACACTTGTAACGATTACCGGCGGGGCTACTGATTTTGTCCGTGAACATCTTGAACTTACTTCATTAAAATCCTGGTATGATCTTGAAGATAACGAACAGAAGCAGCGTTTTTCAGTGCCGGGAGCGATATTCCGGACACAGATTAATACCGATACCTGGATGACGGCAGGATTGCCGTCGGAATTACCGGTGCTTGTAAATTCGGCTAATATTTATATTCCCGATGAAGGACCGCCGTCGTCAGCACGCCGGGTGGTGGTATCGTATGCTGAAGACGATATGCTGTTTGCCGGTCACGCCTGGGAGGAATCCCTTGAGCGGATGCCCGGTGGTGTGTTTGCATATGAAGAACGTGTAGGGAGCGGCCGTGTTATCGCTTTTGCAGAGGAAGTGAATTACCGGGCATACTTCCGCGGGGCAAACCGGTTATTTTTAAATGCTGTAGTGGTTGGACCGAGCGCACCGTAAGTGAAATGTAGTAGTACTTTATGGTTTAATTTGGCGAGATTTTTTATTATATGAAGGGGCGAAGTGTGAAAAGCCCCTTCATATAAGGTAAAAATTATTTTGTCCCAAATAATTTTATCATAACTAAAATTCACATCTCCGGTACCAAACGCCAGTTCTCCTCATACACATCCTCCGGTCTGATCTCACCTTTTTCACGCAGAAAATCCACGATCATACCCCGCACCGATCTGTCGATCTCTTGTAATACTTTTGCATCGGCAAGCATATCGAATCCACCGCCGCCGACCGCACGGTATGAGTTAATTGCCATCGTGAAAACATCGTCATCGGCGACCGGTACGCCGTCGTGCGTTAACTCTACAACGCGTTCGCCAACCGGATTTCGCAAGTCGAGTGTGTATTCCACACCTGCAAGCATATCATAGTTATAACCCGGCCAGTCAGGATTAACTTCGGCAGGTTGACCGTTTTCTGCCTGCAGATAGTATTGCGATGTGTATTCAAGATATTCCCGTACCTGCTTACCGGTAACCTCCATTTTATAAAGAGTGTTTTCGAACGGATACAACTGTGCAATTTGCCGGAGAGAAATATCGCCGGGACCAAATGTAACCCGTGTATCAAATGCCGCCGCCGCTGAGAGTTGCGCTCCGGTTTCTTTTTTCTGAACATGTTGTATGAGATCGATAACAGGTGTGTCTTCTATGCGTCCCCGTTCAGCACTCCATTGATCGGGTGTAGTTGCGATCGGTTGATTAACGTGATCACGCACCCGTTCATGTGCATCCTCCACAAGCTCAACTAAACCACGATGCGGTTCTGCATGGGCAACCGGTAATACTTCAGACTTTTGCTTGATTACATTCCATTGAGCAGTGCTTTCATCAAATGTTATTGTTAATGTTGAAACACCCACATAGGCTGCTCGTCCGCCTGCCATAACCACACCCACATCGCGGCCGTCAGGTCCGGTAATCGTTTCACTCTCGATTACCCTGTGGTGATGACCGAGAACAAGATGATCGATTCCATCGACTGTTTCTCCCAGCTCCCGTCCAAAATTCTCCTCGCCGATGTCTGCAATACCATACGTCGATCCTCCCTCTAAGCCGGTATGAGCAAGTGCAATTACGACATCGGCACCTTCATCTTTAACTTTCGGTACAAACCGTTTGGCAGCGTTAACTCCGTCAACAAAATCCAATCTGTTTTCCACACGGGGCCGGTTCCAGACCGCAGTGCCCGGAGTATTTAGACCAACGATTCCAATGTGTAAATCCCCAAATGATCTTATGATATATGGTGTATATGCAGGTTCGTCAGTACCGTGATGATACATATTCGCACCGATAATCGGTGTTTCCGTTTCCCGGATCCTTTGATTGAGCAGATCGACACTGAAGTCGAACTCGTGATTTCCGAGAACCACTGCATCATACTGTAAATAGTCGACAGCCTGGAGGAATGGGTTCGGCAACGTGGTATCTACCGTTGCATAATATTCCACAAGCGGACTTCCCTGCAGCCAGTCTCCTCCGTCGAGTAATAATGTAAAGTCGTGCTCATTGCGTACCGAATCTATAATAGTTGCAGCCTTTACCAGACCGTACCGCTCTTCCGGTTGATCGGCATAATAATCCCACGGCATTATCCAACCGTGTACGTCTGTAGTGGAGATTATGACAAGATCGAGTGTATCGGGAAGAATGATATCTCCCATCGGCTCGTCGGCAGTATCGGTACAACCGATCAGCAGTAGAATGGCAAATATGATGATTATAAACGTGTTTGGTTTCATAGTTGTATGAATTTCCATTATTGAAAAGGATACGGTGGTTTATATTCCCTTAAATGTAAATAAATAATGGGTCGATTTCCATAATCAGTTCTGTAATTTTGTTGAATATATTGACAAATTGAAAATCATTGACTATATTTATTTAGACTTAATCTAAATTTAAATAGTCAATTTGTAGCTATATTCAAACTATCAATACACATCTTAAAAATGCTGGCTGGAAACATAAAGCTTCACTTCGATCATATCAGTGGTATATACTTTACTTTACTCCCCGCCTGCTGCGGATGTGCTGTAATCATTCGTAAGGAGACAATCGATGAGAACGATGTATATAATATTATTATCAATCCTTATATCTCTTTTCGTTATTCATTTTCCGGGTATCAGTGGAGAA
>PWXV01000244.1 GCA_003568415.1 Ignavibacteriales bacterium | reverse complement strand
GTAAGAGCCGGAGCTTCGCGAATGTCATCCGTCATCGGTTTGAATGATAATCCCCACAGAGCAAATGTTTTTCCTTTTATATCATTATTAAAATGATGTAGGATCTTATTAATAATTATATACCGTTGATTTGCATTTACCGAATCAACCGCATTCAGTATTGCTAAAGGATGTTCATATTCTTTAGCTGTATTAATCAATGCTTTGACATCCTTTGGGAAACACGACCCACCGTAGCCGAGTCCCGCGAAAAGGAATTGCGGGCCGATTCTCGGATCAGATCCCATACCTTTGCGTACCAGCTCAATATCAGCTCCAACCCGATCACATAAGTTTGCAAGATCGTTCATATATGTAATCTTAGTAGCAAGAAATCCGTTCGCGGCATACTTTGTCATCTCTGAGCTCCGTTCATCCATAATTATGATAGGATTACCGGTGCGTACGAAGGGAGCATACAGGTCTTTCATTATTTTTGCGGCTTTTTCACTTGACGTTCCAACGACAATTCGGTCAGGTTTCAGACTATCCGATACCGCGGCACCTTCTTTTAAAAATTCGGGGTTAGAAACGACATCAAATTGATGAGACGTTTTATCATTCATTATATTCTTGATCCGATCCACTGTGCCGACCGGTACGGTGCTTTTACTCACAATTACTTTATAGCTATTCAAATACCCGGCTATTTCAGCTGAGCAATCGAGAACGTACCTAAGATCGGCTGATCCATCCTCATCCTGCGGTGTTGGTAAACAAAGCATAATTATTAATGCATGTTCAACCCCTGTTTTTAAATCTGAAGAAAAGACAAGCCTGCCCTCTTTTGTATTCCGCTTAACGATTTCTTCAAGACCGGGTTCATAGATCGGTATTTTACCATTTTGGAGTGATTCGACTTTTGCCAGATTATTATCAATACACATTACAGTATTGCCTGAATCCGCAAGTACGGCCCCCATTACCAGGCCAACATACCCTGTTCCAACTATTGTTACATTCATGCAGGTATCCCCATTACTATTTATTTAACATTACCATTATTGTTCTAAAAATACTAAACTTCTCTGAATTCTCAAAATTCACTCAATTTTATCGAATACTTTGCGAAGCAGACCTAATATATCCTTAGGTTTATACGGTTTTTGTATATATGAATGTATACCATCCTGCACCAACGTGCTCTTGAGAGTTGTATCATTAAATCCGGTGGCAACGATGACCGAGACATCCGGATCTATCTCTTTCATTTTTTGAAATAACTCATTTCCGGAAATTTTTGGTAATCCCATATCCAGAATTACAGCACCTATCTTTGTATGATGTTTCTTAAATATATCGTATCCTTCTTTGCCGTCACGTGCTTGCAAAACATTGTAACCATTTATTCGCAACATTTCCGACACAATCGTCAGCATCATTTCCTCATCTTCAACTACAAGAATCGTTTCAGAACCACCCTGTACCGTTTCTTCTGTTAACTGCTTTGTAAATTCCTGGTCAATGAGCAGGGCAGGGAGATAAATATCAAGCGTTGAACCTTTCCCTTCTGTGCTATCGACGTCAATAAAACCGGAATGGCTTTTTACCATACCGTATACCACCGAAAGTCCCAAACCTGTACCTTTTCCGGCAGGTTTCGTGGTGAAAAACGGATCAAATATTTGCTGTCGTACTGCATCACTCATACCAATGCCGTTATCTTTGACTCTGATACGTACATAATGCGCTTCATTTGCAGATTCAAATTTCTTGCTTACTTCCTCTCTTTCAACACCTACAGCATATATATGTATCTTGCCTTGTGTTGATTTATTTCTTCGCGGATCAAGAATAGCATCACGCGCATTCAAACAAAGGTTTAAAAGTATCTGATATACCTGCCCCTGATCCCCCTTTATGAATGGTAATTCCGAATCGATATCTGCATTGACAACTATTTTTTTATCAATAGTATGATTGAGAACTTTGGTGAGTTCATTTATCGTTTTGTGGAGATCAAATGGAGTAATTTTCACATCCTCTGTACGGGCAAATGTGAGCAGGCGGCTTGCTACATCGGCTCCCCGTTCGACTGCCATCTCACCCATAGAAATATATTTCAGTATTGCCGAATCTGTTACGTGCGGTTTTACCAAACTCAAACTACCATCAAGAATTGAGAGAACATTATTAAAATCGTGAGCAACTCCGGCGGCAAGTGTCCCCAAACTCTGCATCTTTTGTACATGGATTAATTGCTGTTCGAGTCGCTTTCGTTCAGTATTATCAAACATATATCCTTTTATCTCGACAAGGTTCTCACTCGAATCAAATATCCCGACAATATTTTCAATTATATGAACGGTTTTACCGTTTTTATGTTTTAATTCAAGTTCATGCCCTTCAATTTTTTTAAATTTGTTTAATTGTTCTATTATTTCGTCGTGAACATCTGGGGTTGGATAAAGATCAATAAGGTTCGTGTTCAGGACATCATCTACAGAAGAAAACCCGAACATAGCAGCAAAAGCTTGATTGCAGGATATAATCTTTCCTTCAGGAGTCGCAATATAGTCTCCGGTCAGATCATCCTCAAAAAATAACCGGTATCGCTCCTCACTCTTTCGTAAAGCCTCTTCGGCAGTAATCCGTCCGGTTATATCACGGGAATTGAGTATGACACCATGGATAGCCGGATTGTCAAGCAGATTATGTCCTACTGATTCCATTACTCTCCAGGTACCGTCGGCGTGATGCATCCTGAGGGCAAACTTTTTAATCTCACCCGGATAATTAACAAATTGGAGGAAAGTCGATACGGCTTTATCACGGTCTTCGGGATGTACAAAATCAAAAATATTCTGACCGACACGATATTTCGCATTATCATAGCCGAGGACCCGCTCAATAGCAGGCGATTCGTATAAAATGCTCCCATCTTCAGAGATGACACTGATAACATCGCTTGCATTCTCAAGAAGCTTGCGAAATCTCTCTTCACTCTCTCGCAGCTTATATTCATTCTGCACATGTTCTGTCAGGTCATTGATCATAACGATATAATGAGTTAAAGTACCATCCGAATTACGGACCGGAGAGAATGTCATTTCATTCCAGAATGGATTTTCATCTTTCCGGTAACATTTAATGATTGTTCTATATTCACGCTCCTGTTCAAGTGATTGCCGTATACTATCAGCGGTTTTAATATCCGTATCCGGACCAAATAATACCGTGTAGGGTTTTCCTGTGACTTCATCGTCAGTATAACCGGTAATTTTTTCGAATGCCGGATTACAGCTAATAATGGAATGAACATTTTTCGGATCGGTTATTATAATGCCATTGTTTGTAGCTGATATTGCACGGTTTCCAAGACGCAAGGCCTCCTCAGTTTCCTTCCGATCAGTAATATCACGAACAATGCCCCGCATAACAGCATCTTCACCGGTCATCGGCTTTCGTATTGTAATCGATGCCTCAAGCGTTCGCCGAGCTCCGTCACGCCGGATAATTGTCCATTCCATCAGGTTAATTGATAAACCGGTTCGGTGTATTTTCCGGAAGACACTTTCTACACGGTGGCGGCAATCATTCGCTAACAATTCATACAAGGATAGTTTTTCCAGATCTTTTGGGCGGTAACCTGTTAATCGTGAGAAATAATTGTTAAAGTATACAAATCGACCATCAAGCTGAATTTCGTAATAGCCGTCTTCCATATCCTCAAGAAATGATTTATACTGCGTTTCTATTTCTTGATTCGAATCTGTTTGATGACTATGCTTCGATGTTTTCGAGGATAAACCAAATAATTGAAGTAATTTCATTATGCAGTTAATTCTTTTTAATTTTTGCTTGTAATTCTGAAAGTATTGAATCTAATGTATACGCTGCAACATCCTGTATTGC
>PWXV01000092.1 GCA_003568415.1 Ignavibacteriales bacterium | reverse complement strand
TTGCTTATCACGATTCATGTCATATAATGAGAGAACTCCGGATTATTGATGAACCGAGAGCGCTGCTTAAGGGAGTACAGGGATTAGAATTGGTGGAATTAGATCTGGCAGACAGGTGTTGCGGGTTCGGCGGGTTATTTGCAACAAAATTTCCGGAAATTTCGGTAGCTATGGGTGAAGAAAAACTAGCATCCATTCAACGAGCAGAAGTTGATCTGGTGGTCGGGTGTGATTCAAGTTGTTTGATGCAACTACAGGGTATCGCAGATAAACGTGGAATTAAGCTGCATACAAAACATATAATTGAATTTCTTGGCGATCTGTTACCAGAACAAGAAACAGATAAAGTGAAATAACGGATTCTATGATAGAGTTCAGTGCATCACAGTTTAAATCCAATGCACGTACTGCGGTCAATGATGCCGGGTTGCGTGCGAAGATAAAAAAAGCAACAGGCACATCACTGACCAAGCGGCAGGAGACGGTAAAAGAGATTCCTGACTGGGAAGAATTACGGGAAAAAGGCCATTTGCTCCGGAAAAAAGTCGTGGATGATCTTGATCGATATCAGGCAGCATTTACCGAATCTGCACAGAGTAACGGAATGGTTGTTCATTATGCAGAAACGCATAGTGATGCAACAAAGATTATATATGACATTATTCGCCGTCAATCGGTAAGAAGTGTCGTAAAGTCGAAGTCGATGATTACCGAGGAGTTGCGCCTTAATGAGATGCTTGAAGAGAATGGTGTTCGGGTAATTGAAACTGACTTAGGTGAATATATCATTCAACTTGCCGGTGAAACCCCGTCGCATATTACGGCACCCGCCTTACATAAATCGAAAGAAGATATTGCCCGTTTATTTCAGGAAAAATTACATATTCCGTATACCGATGATCCTGAAGAATTAACAAAGGTCGCCCGCGAACGGTTACGAAAGGAATTCCTCAACGCAAAGGTCGGGATCTCCGGTGTGAACTTCGCTTGTGCGGATACGGGAACGATTACCATAATAGAAAATGAAGCCAATGCCCGTCTGTGTACGGTGCTGCCCGATGTACATATTGCCGTTATGAGCGTGGAAAAGATTCTCCCGTCTATAAACGATCTTCCGCTCTTTTTGAAGCTGCTTCCGCGAAGTGCGACCGGACAACGAATGACAAGTTATGTATCGATGATCAATGGTCCGCGATCACAGTATAATCCAGATGGTCCGCGGCAATTACACATCGTTATCTTAGATGGTGGAAGAAAACAGCTTGCCAAACATCCGGCATGGAAGGAATCATTATATTGCATACGATGCGGAGCGTGTATGAATATTTGTCCTGTGTATCAGTCTGTTGGCGGACATGCCTATGGCTCGGTCTATCCGGGACCAATAGGATCGGTAATAACACCGACTCTGTTCGGTATGCAGGAAGCACAGGACCTTCCTTATGCATCGTCATTATGCGGTGCGTGTACTGATATATGTCCGGTCAAGATCGATCTCCATCATCATTTACTCTGGGAACGCCATGATATAGTTGATCGTGGCTATAAATCCTTTACAGAAAAGATAGCAATGACACTCTGGCGGTGGGTGATGCTATCGCCTTCCCGGCTTGAGTTTGCCGGACGGGCCGGCTGGCTTTTACAAAAAATATTCGCTAAAAAACTGCCGGCCCCCGGATGGACACCACAGCGGCGATTCCCGAAAATAGCCCGAAAAAGTTTCAGAAAACTTATACAGCATGATAAAGATGAATACGGATCTTCTTGAAATGTTCACATCGCGCCTCGAGGATGCAGGTGGATGGTGCAGGATTATATCATCTCCCGGTTCGATAAACGACATAATCCGGGGAAAATATTCTTACGAGAAAAAAGATATGATATACGCCGGAAGTGTAGAAAAACAATTGGGAGATGTTGAGTTGGATGGGATCGATATAACCACCATTCATCAGAATGACCGGCGGAAATCTCTCGTCAATGCCAAGCTTGGGATCACCGGTTGTGCCGGTTTGATAGCGGAGACGGGAACTGCAGGTTTAATCACTTCTGTCAGTGAACCTCGTGAATTATCTCTCCTTCCTGAAACACATATCGTTATTGCGTATTCCGACCAATTATTCGCCACTCTTGATGAATTTCTTGCGAAAGTTACTGCTGAGTATGGTGATGCTCAGCTCCCCTCTATCACACTGGTAACGGGTCCGAGCCGCACTGCCGATATAGAGAAAAAACTTGTCGTGGGTGTACACGGACCGGTGGAGTTTGGGGTTGTGGTGATAGATCGAAGCGAGTAATCGAAAAAAATACTCCTTCTTCAAAATCCAAAAAAAAATGACTGAAGTATTGACAAATAAATTTAAATTATTTATTATTTAAAGCGCTTCGATAATATTTAAAATCAAATCCAGCTATACTCCTGATAAATGGAGATAAGTTGTTAATAATAAGCCATTTGTAAGTTTTCGAAATTATCGAAGCGCTTCGATAAACTGCCTGAGTCCAGATATGAAGCAACGCCCAACAATAAAGGATGTTGCCAAGAGGGCAAAAGTTTCCCTGTCGACGGTTTCACTCGTTATTAACAATAAGGGCTACGTTAGTCAATCAACGAGAGAAAAGGTCGAAAGGGTTATCCGGGAACTCGGATACCATCCGACCAGATCTGCCCGCGACTTAGCTTTACGCAAAAGCGGTAATATAGGATTTATTCTCACCAACGATCATTTCACACAATCTGAACCATTTTATACAAAGATATTTCTCGGTGCGGAGTTTGAAGCTCAGAAACATGATTATTACATACTCCTTACCACCGTTGAAAAAAAATTCGATTCTTTAAATTCTATCCCACGCTTTTTAAAAGAACAAAATGTTGATGGTGTTCTTATAGCCGGACAGGTAAGTATCGAACTTATAGCTTATATAAGCTCAATGAATATCCCAATCGTGTTGATCGATTATGATGTAGAGAATCACAAACATTCGACCGTATTAATGAATAACTACCGGGGAACACAGCTTGCTGTCGAACATCTTCTTGAACTCGGACATAAGGAGATAGGTTTCCTCGGTGGTGATCTTGATCATCCAAGTATTTACCAAAGGTATCTCGGATATAAAGATTCACTCGATAATGCCGGCATAATAATAAAAGACTCATGGATATCGGCGAAAGAACCCGATACTAAACAGCAGGATGGTTACAATGCAGCAAGGGCTTTCTTAAATAATGGGGAATCACTGCCTACGGCAATCATCGCTGCAAACGATGCAATGGCTATCGGGTGCCTGCGGCACTTTACCGAAGCAGGAATAAAAGTACCGGATGATATCTCGCTTATTGGATTTGACAATATTGAAAGATCGTATCATGTAAAACCTCCGTTGACTACGATAGATGTCAATAAATTCGAGATGGGTGAAACTGCAGTTCGTACTCTGACCGAAACAATTATTAATGGAAACGGTTATGTTAACCATATTAAAATTCCTGTCACATTAATTGTTCGTGAATCCACCGATAAAAATGTCGATCACCACATTAAAAAACGTACTCATCATAAATAATCAATATACCGGAAAGGAGTGAGATAACACGTCCATTTACTAAATTACTGCTTCATTATTACCGCATCTATTAATTAACAAGGAGCACTACTATGTGTAAAATAGCTACCAAGATTGCATGGTGCCTCTCAATTGCATTGATTTCTTTCGCAGGTGTTTATGCCACGGAAGAAAATCTTTTGTCTGAGATAGGTACCTTTTCCAGTGGCGAGCCACATCTATGGAATGCGGAACCCGGAAACAGCGGAGCGACTCTGACATGGGCGACCGATGAGGCCCATACGCCTCCCCGGTCTCTGAAGATAGAGAAACCGAATACCAGTGATGAAGGAGCGC
>PWXV01000001.1 GCA_003568415.1 Ignavibacteriales bacterium | reverse complement strand
GGCGGGGAAATCAGAGATGCCGGTTTATCATACAGATACCAGCGGGTATTTTACGACCATATTTTTAAGGGAATTGCAGCATACAGCCTGTGAAAATACTTCATACTGCAGATATACATCTTAAACACTACGGCGACGAACGCTGGAATACACTCCTATCCGTGCTTGCCATTGCACGTGAACAAAAAACGGATGCAGTTGTTGTCAGCGGTGATCTCTTCGACAAAGACCTTGACGCTGAAAACCTGCGTCCGAAGATACGTGAGATTTTTTCCAATAACGGAATACCGATCCTCATAATTCCGGGGAATCACGATGCACAATTACTGGGAGATATGTATTTCGGCAGTGATGCAATATTGCTGAACGACATTTCTCATCCTCATATAATAGAGGATACAGCATTTTACGGCTTACCGTTTGAATCGCTGGACGAGAACGGTGTGCTCGAGCGGATACACTTGCTGAAACAATCTCTCTCCGGTGAATACTGCAATGTACTCCTTTTTCACGGAGAATTGCTCGATATAATGTTTAATCAATCGGATCTCGGGGGTGAGGAGGAGACGGGATATATGCCGGTCCGGTTATCATTCTTCACCGATATAAGGATCGATTATGTTTTAGCCGGTCATTTCCACACAAATTTTGATATCCGTCAATTACCGGAGGGAGGTTATTTCGTATACCCCGGTTCCCCGGTTTCGATCACCCGGCGCGAGATTGGTCGTCGCAAAGTGAACTTGTTTACAACCGGTGAACCGCCGGCAGAATTTCCCATCGACTCACCGCATTATGAGAAGATAATCCATACGCTTGATCCGCTTGATACCGCAGATCCGGTTGGCATAATTCAGGAAAAAATCAAATCGGTACATCCGCAGGCAAAAATTATTCTTACCGTCGACGGCTATTTCAACAAAGACAAGGTCGGAAAAAGTGAAAAAGAACTGGCCGAACAGCTCAACAACCTTTCACAAACACACGATATAGAATTGGCAATCCAATTCCGTGACATCCAGCATATACTCGAAGACGATCTTTTCTCAAGTTTCATATCCAAACTCGATACCTATAATCTTGATGCCGCAAAACGGAAACGTATCCGGGAGCATGCTATTCAGGCAATGATAGAGGCGAAGCAATGAGAATTTCTGAATACGCAGTTCGCAGATACGGCCCGCTGCGGGATACCGGCAAAGTTCTTCCGGCGAATTTTAATTTGATATACGGTTATAATGAAGCCGGCAAGACATTAACGATCGATGCACTGATAAAACTTCTTTTTGGCAAGGCATCGAGAGAGAAGGATTTTATAGCGATCGAACGGGTTAATGAATTACCCGACGGCTACATAGTGGTGGAGAACCGCGATAATGAAGAGATAAAATTATCCGGTAAAAAAACTTTGTCGTCGGTTATTGAGCTGTCACCGGGCGAGCTGAGTAACATTTTTGTTATCCGCAACAGTGATCTCTCTATTGCCAACGAAGGGGATTTTTACAGCAACATTACCGAACGATTGACCGGTTTACGTACAGGATACATTACTACCGTTATCGATGCATTGCTTGAGCAGGGGAGATTAACACCAACCGGTATGTTTCGTGATGCCGGTGAAGAACGCTTACGATCCCGGATCGACAAAGCCATTCAGCTAATTGATATAATGGATACGCTGATTGAAGAATGCCGGACGAAAGATATAGATACAATAGAGCAAAAAATCATTGCTGCACACGAGCGTTTAAAAAATATCGATAGTGAAATCGGTGAACTGAACGATGCCCGGTTGCGTGAGCAATATGAAAAAGGATGCGAAGCCCACGAAAAATTGATCGATGCCCGTGAAGCGATGCAAAGAATTGAACAATTTAACGAACCGGACCTCCAGAAGTGGAGAGATAACCAGCGCGATCTTGAACGATTGACCGACGAACGCAGAAGAACAATGGAGGAGTTGGAAGGAAAACGAGAGGCATTGCGTGAGGTAACGGATGAAGTTCAGGAACACGAGGCAGCCTGCAAACAATCCGAAGAAAAAAAACGGAGACTTGATGAGACCATACGACCGCTTCTGAGACAGTATGAAGAACAACGTGCACTTGTGCCGGCGTTTGAATCGCGCAAAAAATTCTTCGGTATCGCCGGTATTCTGAGCGGCATTCTCTTCGGAATTTCGCTGGTCGGTGTGTTGCTTGCACCCGGTACGTTTTTCTATGCAGTTACTGCATTATTGTTTGTATTGCTGACGATTACGGGAATAGTGTATTATGTGACTCTCCGAAAACTGGCTGAAGTTTCTGCGGGTTTTCAGCGCCTCGTAACCGCCGCCGGACGGTATCAACTTGATGCAGAGAATTTACCCCGTATGGAAGAAAAGATAGAAACGTTTGAAAATGAATACCGGCACATGCAGGAAAAATTACAAAACCGCCGCACCGATATGCATAACCTGCAGCAACAGGTTGAACAACTTGAAAGTAAAAAGTTACCGGAGATTGACCGTACCATCCGAACGTGTAATGAACAGATCGATTCTATTATAGATACCTCGGGTGAGGAAACCATCCAGCATTATCGTGAAAAGCTGCAGGAAAAAATCAAACTACAAAATGTCAGGCAAACCCAGGCGACGTTATTAAAGAGGGATTTCGGTACCCGGCAGGATTCGGTGCATGGTAATATACCCTACTGGCAGGAAGAAATTAATGAACTCGAACGCTATAAAGATAAGGCACAAACTATTAAATACGATGAGCGAAAACTCACCGGTTTGCAGCGAGAAAAGGAGACACGTAATAAGGAGCTCGAAACATTACAGGAGCAGCGGAGCGGTATCGATGAAAGCATGAAAGATATCGAACGGAAGGTGAACAATTTGTTGCAGACCGGAGATGAATATATGTATTGCAACACGGTGAACGATCTTGTTTCATTGCAAACAATGCTGCGAGCATATGTCGACCGGCATGCAACAACCCGTGATGATGTGTTGACAACCATCGACGTATTTAAATCTATACAGGAAGAGGAACAGAAGAAAGTGGGGGAATTGTTTGGAGAGAACCGGCCCGTATCGGAATATTACGATCGTATTACCGGAGGGCGGTATAAACAGGTGGAGTACGATCAGGTAAACGGCTCGATCGAAGTTGTGCAGGAAAACGGTAACCGCCTTGCCGCAGCGAAACTATCCGGCGGTGCCTGCGATCAATTGTATTTTGCAGTACGGATTGCACTCGGCGAGGAGTTGCTCGAAGGCGATACGGGATTTTTTATACTCGATGATCCGTTTATTAAATCGGATGTTCACCGTTTGCAGGAGCAGATAAATATGCTGCGATACATTGCGGATCGGGGCTGGCAGATATTATTCTTTTCCGCTAAATCTGAAGTGCTGGATGCTCTGGGTGAAGATATACGGGATGGGAAGGTTACGTTGATTGATTACAGGAGAGCGATTGTGTAAAAACGATTCTCCGGTATCGTATCTTACCATTACACACACTTGACACAATGGTTAGAATAAATTGTTAATTCGATACGGGACCTCCGATGGCTATGGGGGGCGCCCTCTCAGATAGTGATGCAAATCTCTTTGGGGACGTTACCCCGACATTAACATGGAAATTTGTGCTACAAATTATGTGTTTAATGTATTTCTACCAACATTCTGCTACTCCGGGGTAAATTTTAAAGTTGAAACGGTTAGCGGATAGGTACTATCGGTTGTAGAAAAAATGCCCATCAGAGATGGGCAATGTTGGTAGTAAACGGCGTAATCCCGTGAAATTGCAGCGCCTCGGAGAGGCGCAATTTACTCAGTAAGTTTAAATTTCACTGGCAAGGTGGGTACGGCGCTTTTTCGTATGCGCATTCCCAGAAAGATCAGGTAATAAAATACGTTATGAATCAGGAGAAACATCATGAGAAGAAAACG
>PWXV01000019.1 GCA_003568415.1 Ignavibacteriales bacterium | reverse complement strand
CGTCACAGCAACGAAGAGTACACTTTAAAGAACGGTAAAAAGATCTACGTTCTTGCACAAGGACGTCTGGTTAACCTTGCTGCTGCAGAAGGGCACCCGTCCGAGGTGATGGATATGTCGTTCGCGAACCAGTTTCTTGCGCAAATCCGTCTCGCCGAGCTTGACAAAAAAGGAAAGCGGATGGAGAACCTCGTTCACGACATTCCACGTGAACAGGATGAGCAGGTTGCCGAGCTGAAGCTCAAAACAATGGGAATCAAGATCGACAAGCTGTCGAAAGAGCAGAAGCATTACATAACCGATTATGCGGCTGGAACGTAATTGTGAAGGCAAGGTGGAGACCATATGAGGGGAGATTGTGTGATGGAAGGATGGCCTCCGCCTGCGTGACGGATTTGGGAATATCGGAGAAACGGTGAATCGGAGGTCGGATAAACAATTTCTTTGCGCCCTCTGCGGTCACTTCGTTAAATAAAAATAACACTCCGAAAGAGCGAAGTAGAAAGAAAATATCGGGAAAACCTATAGCACTGAAAGGACGTAATCAGAACGTTATTGTGGAGTAAGGACGTTACCCCGACATACAATATAAACACAGCATATACATTCAATGTAATTGCCGGGGTAACGTCCCCACAGTAATTTCCCGACACGCGCACCGGTACAAAACAATTATGAAATTGTACCAGACAACTCACTTCACCAACAGCATCGTATTCGACACCGTCATTCCCGTAAACTTACTCTTACCTCCAGCGAGCGTCGCCTTGAAGCGGTAGAGGTACATATCCGACGATACCAAGGTACCGGCGATAAATAATTAATAACTGAGATCTTAATTACCCCTTGATAATTGATAGCATATTAGCTATCATTATATATGACCGTCGTATTGGATACGAATGTTGTATATCAGGCGTTGAGAAGCGGCCGCGGCGCTTCACATTATATTTTATCGCTTTTCCGGGATCGTTTGATCAATGTAGCGATATCCGTAGAAGTGTTATTGGAATATGAGTCCGTATTAACCCGACCGTCGACTTTGAACGATCTGCGGTTACAGAAGGGAGATATTCAGGCAGTACTCGGATATTTTGCGTATTTCGGAAAACAAACTGAAATACATTATCGTCTCCGGCCGAATTTGCCTGACGAACGGGATAATATTTTCGTCGAACTTGCATTTGCAAGTGAAAGCAAATTCATCATAACAAATAACGTCCGTGATTATAAAAAACCACAATTGAAATTTCATCAAATTCAAATTGTAACACCGGCAGAATTTGTACGGGATTGGAGGAAGAAACATGAAAAATAAAGCGAGCGTTCTTACACTGCGGGTTCCGCGTGCGTTGAAGGAAAGAATTGAAAAAATAGCAGACCGTGAAGGGGTCTCGATAAACCAATTGGCGCTGTATGCACTGACAAAAGAGATGCAGGAAATCGAATCTTCCGACTTCTTCCGCACCTATATAAAAGGAAAATCAAAGGACGAGATTAAACGGGATTTCGATGCCGTCCTTGCAAAGATCCCGAAAAAGCGGGTGCCGAAGTGGGATAAGATCGAGTAAACGTAGTGCGAACCAGTGACTTTCAAAAATCGATTGATGGACAGCAGAGATCAGAGATCGGAGGTCGGATGTCAGATACACACATTCTTTGCGTCCTCTGCGACCTCTGCGTTAAATCATAAATTCAAACAATATCAAATGCTTATCGTTAGTTGTCGGGATAACGTCATTACGATTATTGGCTGATATTCACACCGGGATATAACTATGTATTATGTCACTTTAAACGATCACCGAACCAATACCATTGCCCTTGCCTGAGAATGTTGCCCTGCCTGTAAACGGTAAAGATATACACCGCTCGCCATCTCCGATGCATCCCAGCGGACCAGGTGGACACCCTCGGAACGATACTCCGAAAGTATTGTCGATATTTTCTCTCCAAGGATTGAATATACCTCAATAGTGACGTGTTGGGGTCCGGGCAATGAAAATTTTATGGTCGTCGTGGTATTGAACGGATTCGGATAGTTTTGAAACAATATGTAGTCTTCGGCGACATGAGGCGGCTGAAGGGTTACTCCTTCTTCATTATACACTGCAACCCCTCCGCTTATCGTCCCGAACCATTTATTGTTATCCCGGTCAACCGCAATAGAAAGAATCCACTCATATGGCAGACCGGAATTCAGTCTGTTATAGAGCTTCCATGTATTCCCGTCATAACGAGCTGCGTTGTTAAGCATCATGCCGATCCAGACATGCCCTTCTTTGTCGACCTCAATTGCGTAAATTCGATCTCCGGGCAGTATACTATTCGTTGAATTAAATACCTCCCATTGATCAATTCCATCAAAACGAACTACTCCGCTATTGAGCGTCCCGATCCAGACATTACCGTCGTTATCGAATGCAAAATTTTTAACATTATCTTCAGGTAACCCGGAATTCATTGTATTAAACACCCGCCAATTTGACCCGTCGTATTTCGCTATGCCTCCCCGGTAAGTAGCAACCCATATATTCCCGTACGGATCCACTGCAATTGCCTGTATCATCGCATTCCGGGGAAACCCCATATCTTCTATTTCGATCACCCTCCAATGTTCACCGTCATAGTGCGCGATATGAATACCGGGTGAAGCCCAAACGTGTCCTTTATGATCAATCGCTATTGTCCTCGTATAAGCAACGAAGATGCCGGTATTCCCTTCATTATAAACTGTCCATTTGCCTTGATCGTATTTTGCTAAACCGTTATATATATCCCATAAACCGATCCATACGCTGCCGGAAGGATCGGATGCAATGGCGGCTATATCATTCGATGGCAGCCCTGAATTTTCCGTCGTAAAGGTTATCCACTCTTTGTCATCGTATTTTACCAAACCGTTGCGTGTTCCGATCCACGCATTGTTATAGATATCGAAATCAATAGCTTCCACCCAATTCATAGGAAGCACTGAACCGGGCATTGCAAAATTATGGAAGCCATTTCCGGTCAACTTCGTGAGTCCGCCATTCGTTGCTATCCATATCCCGTCATCGGTCTTATCCGGAATGATCGAAAATATAGTAACGCCGGGCAAATCAGAATTTTCTTCATTGTATGCCAGCCATCGATCGCCGTCAAAGGCGGCTAACCCGCTATCATAAGTTCCTATCCATAATACCCCTCTGTCATCAATCATAAGTGAGTTCACATAATCACTCGTTAGGCCGGAATTGTCGGTATTGTATACATTCCAGTTGCTGCCGTCGAACCGTGCCAGACCTCCGCCGGCAGTGCCGATCCACGCGATGCCTTCCTCATCAAATATGATAGCCCATACTCCTGATGCCGGTAGTCCTGAATTACCCGGGGTAAATGTCTCCCATTGTTCGCCATCATATATCGCCACACCGCCCCCGGTTCCGATCCATATATTGCCGGATGCATCCGTTGAAATAACAGCACTCTGATTATGAGGCAAACCTGAGTTCTCGGTTGTATATATCGTCCATGTATCGTCCTTTAATCGTGTAACTCCGGCTGATGTACCTATCCATAATGAACCATCGGCGCCGGTATTCATCGGCCATACATTATCCCATAGTAATTGTGAATTTTCTGTATTGTAATTAATCCAATTATATCCGTCGAATTTCGCAATTCCTTCCCCGGCAGTACCAATCCATATATTACCCTCTCTGTCCGATGTAATTGAATGAATGAAATTAGACGGGATGTCTGAATCGGCTTTCCTGAAATATTTTTTTTCACCGGATTGTTTATCAAGTGTTACCAACCCTCCCCCGGTTGTGCCGATCCAGAGAACATCGCCGGCATCGTAAAGTGAGAATACACGGTCACCGTGCACAAAATTTTTCCATTCAGATGTTTCAACATCAAGTGATATTAAAACCAGTAGAATTACAAGAAAGTATATATAT
>PWXV01000023.1 GCA_003568415.1 Ignavibacteriales bacterium | reverse complement strand
GGAAAGTATATGACCGGCACACGAATATTCTCATGCATGAATTTTATAATGCATTGTTGAATGGTGAATCGTATGCAACGGCACTCAGGTCTGCAAAATTAACAATGATTGAAAATGAGGAGAGTGCATTCCCGCATTTCTGGGCAGGGTTCGTATTGATTGGAAATTGAGGTTATCATTTATTCCCGTAAACGTGCAACGGCAGTCCGGATATAGTTTTCATCAAACGTATCAACCCACGCAAACAACATATTGTCGCCTGCACGTGCCATTCGCGGATAACCACTTGATCGGTCATCACTTATTCGTGCAAGCTTTTCTAACTGACCGGTACTGCCGTCAGTATTTACACGGCGTACCATCAAACCTGCATCCTCTTCGAGTATCTCAATCCACATCACCATCGCCGAGCCATCATCAAGCAGTTCAACTGCCACTCTTCCCAACGGTAAACCGTCATCAACACGCACGGGTTCGGTAAATGTTTTTCCACTGTTTTTAGAAAATGCAATACTAACTTTGGCTTCATTATCGGCAGCGGTATACCAGGCAGCTACAACATCACTTCCAATTGCAGATAATGCCGGGCCATTAACCGGGCATCCGGGAATATTCCAGCCGTCGTGATGTAATGGATATGGTTCCGACCAAACACCGTTCTCATAGCGGACGAGAGATATATCCCGGATCTCATCAGGACTCCTGTCGCGATAGGCAATCAAAACACCGTTTTCGGTTTCAACCACATCTGTAGGACAACACTCACAAACCCGCCCGTCTAATACCAACTCATCAGAAAGTTGATTAATTGAATTTATACTCGTTGAACGAAGCTGCATATTCCAGTCGCCCCCGTGAGCATCATCGCCTCCGGCAGCACCCCGGTATTCTGCTTCCCGTCCGTCAAGCCACACAAACCCGATACCCCCTTCGGGGTGATTATAAAAAGATGCAAAACCATGCTCGGTTTGTGTACCATCTCGATGCGGGGTAACGGGTTCATTCCAACTCGACCCGCCGTCATCCGATACACTCATTCTGACATCGTAGGCAAAGACCCAATCACCGCTGCTTTCAAGCCAGTGAGTCGCAAGTATTCCATCGTTTGACCGGAAAATTGAAGGCACATCCGCCCAGATAACGAAGAAATCATCTCCCGCTGCGATGGTAACAGGATCACTCCAGCCGTTCCCGTCAAATGTTGTAAAACGAAATGCATGTTTTTTTTCATTTCCCGGCTCGATCCAGCTCAAATAAAATCGTCCGTCGTTACCGGCAAACACATACGGTTGTCCGCTCTTTACCTCAGCCGGTGATTCAATCTCAAGAAATGAAGTGAATATCTCAGAATCAGGGTTATCGACTTGTGTGCAGCCGATTAATACCATACAGATTACTGAAAAAAGGAATATAGATCTCATAAATGCACTCTACTATAGCAACGATTGTGTGATTTAAAAAACAAAATAACTTTTTAAAGAATAAGATTCAACCAAATTCGGTCTTGATATTTAATACGGAATTTCTGTATAATAACTCATAATAGAAATCATTGCTATACGAAAAATCAAACCAATCTGAGGAGGATGGCATGCATCGATTTCCATTTTTAACGTTTGTTCTGATCGGAATATATTTCATCTCGTGTGCGCCTGAAGAACCACGGGATTTGCTCGACGGTGAGATAATAGATCTCACGTATCCATTCAGTGAAGAGACAATCTTCTGGCCGACCGAAGAACGCGGTTTTGAGCTTGAAGAACTGCACCGGGGATACACCGATGCCGGTTATTATTACACTGCAAACCGTTTTTGTACCGCTGAGCATGGCGGCACCCATCTCGATGCACCGATCCATTTTTACGAAGACCGCCGTGAAGCACATGAAATACCACTCGAAGATTTAATCGGAACAGGTATCGTTGTGGATGTCACCGAACAGACAGCAGCCGATCGCGATTACCGCGTACGGATTAGTGACTTCCAGTCGTGGGAGCAATTACATGGAAGAATACCTGACGGAGCAATTATAATTATCAGAACGGGTTGGGGACAATACTGGCCCGATCGTAACGCATATCTCGGAACCGATATAATCGGTGAGGAAGCAATACCCGAATTAAGTTTCCCCGGATTGCATCATGAAACTGCCGAATGGCTGTTAAACGAACGTAACATCAAAGCAATCGGCATCGATACGGCAAGCATCGATTACGGGCAATCAACCGAATTTAAAAGTCATGTCATTCTTGCGCGGGAGAATATCCCGATATTCGAAAACGTCGCATATGTCGATCAGCTACCGTTTGACGGATTCACCATAATTGCACTCCCGATGAAAATAGAACACGGCAGCGGCGGACCTTTAAGAATTGTGGCAGTGATAGATTAATCATATAAGATGTGGTTCATTATGAGTAGTCCACTTTCAAAGTGGACTACTCATAATAAAAATAAAACCATCAAATGGTAGGGATATTATACACCGTACTATTAACCACTCTCCGCTCGTGGAAGTGTGAATCGATCGGCACACCCAACAAGTCAAGCAGGTAATCAATCCGCCGGAAAAAGTATTTTATAACGACATTCCGGTACCGGTATTTTGAAGGAACTTATTATCTCATCTTATGTTTTTTAAATATCAACATACGGAGAAACTATGGAAACAGTCCGCTCAAAAGACGGAACCGCAATTGCATACCGGAAAAGCGGTACCGGTTCACCGCTTGTTCTTATTCACGGCAGCACCGCAGATCACTCAAGATGGAATTCAATTCTCCCTCAATTAGAAAATCGTTTCACCGTTTATGCCGTAGACCGCCGCGGCCGGGGCAAAAGCGGCGACAGCGATACGTACGACCTCGAACGTGAGTTTGAGGATGTGGTTGCCGTTGTTGAGGCAGCTGGCTCAGACGTCAATCTCCTCGGTCATTCTTTCGGCGCTCTCTGCGCAATGGAGGCTGCACTTCGTACTGACCGTCTGTGTAAATTGATACTGTATGAACCGGTCTTCCCTGTGGATGGAATCAAATTGTATGAACAGGGGGCAAGAGAAAAGCTTGAAGATATATTAAAAGAGGGAGACCGGGAAAAATTACTTATATCATTCTTTCGGGATATAGTGAAAATGTCGGAAAAAGATATCGATGTTTTAAAAAGCGAACCGGCATGGCAAGCCCGGTTAGCCGCTGCACACACGCTTGTACGCGAGATGGCAGATCAAGATTATCGGTTTGATCCTGCACGATTCAATGGTCTTGCCGTTCCCACCCTCCTGTTGATCGGTGAAAAAAGTCCGCCGTTTCTGAAAAAACCTACGGAGAAACTTGCTTCAGTACTTCCGAACAATAATGTTGTCATACTGAATGGTCAGGGACATGCGGCAATGAGTACCGCACCTGAACTATTCACAAATGAAATTATACAATTTCTTTTGGATTGATATATGTCAATAAAACAAACCGGAATCCGTTTTAAAATATATAGAATCAATTTTTGTATATTTTTAATTTACCTTATTCTCTTGATCACCGGTTGCACAAGCAAAGGAGAAATGAACATGCAAAACGAATCCGAATCGATTATCGCCGAAACCCGGGCATTTGCAGATGCCTGGAACTTTGGAGATGCCAAAAAAGCTGCTTCATTTTTCACCGAAGACGCCGTGCGAATCGGAGCATTTGGTGACGTTCAGCGGGGACGCGATGAGATTGAAGCAGCCTACGATCGTCTCCTCCACCAAACGATGCCCGGTGCTCAAGTGAAGCAGGAAACCGGAACGGTTCGTATGCTTACACAGGAACTTGCAATATGGGAAGGAAGTATCGAGATCATCCCGCCGGATGATACCCCCTCTTTGAAGGGACATGTTGTGCAGGTAATGAAAAAAACGGATGGACGCTGGCTCATTCTTGAGGCACACCCGAAATTATTTCCACCGCCGCCGAATAAACCGTAACATAGTT
>PWXV01000286.1 GCA_003568415.1 Ignavibacteriales bacterium | reverse complement strand
TTCCGGAGGATATCCGTAAAAATCAGAAATTGTGCCGCGGTTTCTGCTGTTGAGCCGGATTTTGAGATCACATTGAAGAGCGTTTTCCGTGGATTAATAACATCGAGAAAGTTTACAATAAGCTCAGGATCAATGTTATCAAGAACAAATACGCGCGGATAGCCGCCTCTTTCTTTACTGCTCAGCAAATTATAGTATGGATACTTTAGCGAAGCCATAAGGGCAATGTTACCGAGTGCCGAACCGCCGATACCAAGAACAACGAAATTATCAAATTTATTGTAATTTGCTTTGGTATATTCTTTTATTCTCCGAGCTGTCCGGTTATGAAACGGTAAGTTATAGAAACCTATTCGCTCCGTTTCCCGGTCCGCTTTAAGAGTCCGGTGGAATTCATCGGCATGGCGGCGGAATTCATGAACCTCTTCTATCGAAAGACCATTGCTCCCGCCCACCGCATCTGCAAGCATATTCGTATAATCGAAAACAAGTTGTTTGTTTTTCATGATGCACCTTTCTCTGGTTTATTATTGACGAGCCATTGTTTTACTGCAATAAGATCATTCGTTTTGTCTCTGCAAATTCACCCGCCGTTATCCTGTAAAAATAAACTCCGCTGCTGAGACCTTCTGCATTCCACGCTATGGAATATTCTCCGGGATTGAAATGCCTGTCGGCTATTGTTCCGATCTGCTGTCCGACAAGATTAAAAACGGAGATCGTAACATGTTCCGGTTCCGGAATTGAAAATGATATCGTTGTTTCATTGTTGAAAGGATTGGGATAATTCTGATGCAACCGATATTCGACAGGCAAATCATAGCCGCTATCGGCCGAAGAAACAGCATCAAATGTATAAATCCTGCTGTTGCTACTGTAATCTATGATATAGATCTCACCCTGCTGATCAACTCCGAACGATGAGATTCTAAAATCGGTATCAAGTAATTTTGTATTAACCGTATCGCCTCCCTCTTCGTATTCAAGTGCCCATATGGTACCGAAAACATAATCTCCGTAAACATACTTACCGTAAAGATCGGGATGGTCGCTTCCCCGGTATACGTAACCACCGGTAATGGCCTGCCCATCTTCTCCCCACTCATATTCATACAGCGGTAGCTCAAGACCGGTTTTATCGCACTCAGTACCCATCGGATAACAATGCGATCCTTCGATAATATTCCATCCGTAATTTTTACCGTTTTCTATCAGATGTATTACCTCCCAATCGACCTGACCGACATCGCCACACCACAACCAACCGGTTTCAAAATCAAAACTCATCCTCCACGGATTTCGTAAACCGTACGCATATATCTCCTCGCGATATCCTTCGGTATTTCCTGCAAACGGATTGTCATCGGGGATTGCATAGTTCAAACCATCCTGTGTGTTGTCAACATCGATCCGGAGAATTGCACCGAGTAAATTCGTTCGATCCTGTGCATTGTCATCCGGATCACCCGCTCCACCACCATCACCCGATGCAATGTAAAGGTACCCGTCTGGTCCGAACGCAATCTGGCCACCGTTGTGATTGCTACGCGTTTGATCAAATTCGAGAATTACAACTTCACTCGTTACCTCTGCTACATCCGGATCTCCGGCAGAGACTTCAAATCGTGAAATTACAGTGCGCAGAGGATCGGGTGCAGTGTAATTTACGTAAAAATAACCGTTATTCTCATAATCGGGATGAAATGCCAGACCGAGTAATCCACGTTCGCCGCCGGATACAACTCTATCGCTTATATCAAGAAATTCATCCGCACTCGTTACATCGGGGTCATTCGGAAAGACATATATCACCCCCTGCTGGGATACCACGAAGATGCGGTCAGTACCGTCGCCGGCATGTTGAAGATCAACAGCCTGGGGAAACGTCAACGAGGGGAATGCCTCCCTGAATTCGGTATCATATGCATGGAGTTCAGTTGTAAAAAACAGGGTAAAGTAGATAATAAAAAACGGAAATGCTCTGTACCATGTTCGCATCTACACCTCCCACAGATTTATCGACATTTTTTCGGGATTAATTTAATAATATATAATTTTGGATGAAACAGACAAGTCCACCCGGTAGCGTATCTACAAATTAGAACATAGGTAGTGCTCCACAAATTCCGGGGAAATTACAGTCTCTTCTCTTATACCCCCTCTCTTCAAATAATAACGGAGAAACAGACCGGGTATGAGACATTCCTGAAATTTTCTAAAATCTAAACAATATCGCCATAAGCCCGATAACCGTCGGGTTTATTAAGGCAAAACCATTGCGGGCAAGACAATTATGACAATACATAAAAAAAATAGTTTTGCCATTAATAGTTTTGTCATTAATACAAGTCAGCAATATTTTGAAACCACACTACACAGTCAACAATGCAAGAATTGTATAACAAATACCGGCCAACACAGCGGCTGTAACAGCCAACGGTATTTGTGTCAACACGTGATCCATTAAATCCGCTCCGGTGGCAAGTGAACTTAAAATAGTAGTATCGGAAATCGGTGAGCATTGATCGCCGAACACCGCTCCGCCGAGCACTGCACCAAAACAGAGCGTCAGAAAAAACGGATCGGGGTTTACCGCATAGGCGAGCGGCATCGCAATCGGAAACACAACAGCATAGGTTCCCCATGAAGTACCGACCGAAAAGGCGACTCCCATATTGATGACAAGTAACAGCAACGGTAATAATACCGGATGAATGAAATGCGCCGTTGTCTCGATAATGTACTCAGCCGTGCCGAGTGTACTTGAAACCGAACCTAACGAAACTGCAAGCGCCAGAATGATAGCCCCGATCGTAACGCCCTTAATACCATCCACAAATCCGTTTATTATCGATTGAAGTTTCATTCCTTTTACCAGTGCGGTTACTATAGCCGCGAGTAATGCAAGTCCGAACGCTTCTGCTATTGGTACACTGATCTCTGAAATATCACCTGCTAACAACGCGGGAATGATTCCGGTAAGAGCAACACCGATCAACACACCAAGCGGTATAAAAAAATCTGTAAGATTGCTTTTGTAATCCTCCGGAATTTTTAAAACAGACAATTCCGCCGCCGCTAACGGATTAGCATCCGGTCTGTTTAACTGACCTTCTTCCCGTGAGCGAATGCGTGCTGCGCGCATTTTCCGTCCCTCCCAGGGCAAAAGCTCTAAGGCAAACAATAGCGTCATAATCACCGCAAATATTCCATAAAAATTAAATGCTACAGCACCGAAGAAAAAACTGATCACCTGCTGCTCGGTTGCAAAAATCGGGATGGTTCCGACAAGCAATCCGGCAACATAGATCGGCCACACGTTTAACGGAATCACCGTAGCAATCGGCGATGCTGTCGAATCGACTATGTAGGATACTTCTTCGTGACTTACTTTTTGTTCGTCGGTAATGGCACGGATCGTTGTACCTGTTAACACAGTCGAAATGGTACCTCCCTGGTGAAATACAATACCCATCAACCATGCAAAGAACTTGGCCGTTCGGGGTCCTTTGACAATCCGTTCTGCCGCCCACGTAGCAAAATAGCGTGCACCACCAGTTCTCGTCCACAATCCGATAAGACCGCCGAGGCACCAGAGATAGACAAACAATATCACGGCAAACGACCGGCTTCCGATTGATGGTAGTATAAATGAATCCAGAATATTATAATTCCCGCTGATAATTCCCCCCGCAACAATACCGATAAACAACGATGAGATAACCTCGCGGGTTATAAAGACAAGCGATAGCGTGATCAGCGCGGGAAGCAGCGAGTAAAAACCGAAATGTTCGTTTTCACCGGTTTGCTCGACACTGTTTGTGGAGATCAATACAATGAGAGCAATAATCGGTATCAGGTATGCAATGTATTTCATCGTTTATACCAGAATTGTTAGTACCGGAAATTCTGCCAATATATGAAAAAATGAGTTTAAAGCAAATAAATTGCTTTTTAGCAGATATTGCCATAAATTCATCAAAAGTAGAAATTGCATAAAC
>PWXV01000241.1 GCA_003568415.1 Ignavibacteriales bacterium | reverse complement strand
TGGTGCGCTGCCTGGATGAAAGCTGGCAGCGACGCATCATCCGGGAGCAGGGAGAGAGTGCGTATGATTTCAGCCATGACAAGCTGCGGCGAGTGGCCTATGAGAGTCTGAGTGAGACCCGGCGCCGCTGGCTGCACAAGCAGGTTGCAGAGACTTTGGAAAGGATTGATGCTGCCGAGCATGATCGGTCAGCCGCTGTTATTGCGGGTCATTATCAGGCCGCACATCTGTTTGAAAAGGCGATTCAATATTACCAAAGAGCTGCTGAGGCTGCCAACCGGGTCTATGCGCATGAGGAAGAGCTGGATGCGCTGGAAAAAGGGTTGAGTCTGCTTTCAGAACTGCCTGAAGGTGCAGTACGTCAAGCGCTGACTGCGCAACTGCAAGAAAAACTGGGTGACTTGAAGATGATTATGGCAGCGCATCAAGCGGCACGCAGTGCATACCAGGCGGCCCTGGCAAAAACCTCTGTTTCCAACAACATAGACCAGGCCAGGCTCGGGTACAAAATCGGCAGGATCATGGAAAGTGAACGGGTGGGGTTCAGTGAGGTCTTCTCCCAGTTCGAACGTGCAGAGGCGATGCTGGGTGAGCTGCATGATGGCCGAGATCCTTCCTGGTGGGGAGTTTGGTGTGATATCCAGCTGGGTAAGCAGGATTGTTTTTATTGGTGGCAGCATATTGAAAAATATAATCAGCTGATTGAGCAGTCAAAGCCATTGATTGATCGATATGGCAGCCCAAAACAGCAGGCTGTGTTCAATATTAAATTGATGAATTACTTGTTTTTAAATAATCATTTTGTCTCAACCGATGACTCCGTTGCTGCTGCCCGTGCGGCGATGGACGCACTGCCCGAGTCTGCTGATCCTGATCTGGTTGGTTATTGTCGGTTTAGTCTTGGTTTTACACTGCTCTGGTATGGTGAAGTTAGTGATGCAGATCAAGAATTGTGTGAGGCTTTCAAATTGTATGAGTTTACCAGGATTGTTGATATGCAAGTTCGCTGCCTGGCATACCGGGTTGTTGCCAATCGTCTCCTAGGACACATAGACCAGGTGGAAGAACTGGCCAATCGCTGCTTGGTGTTGGGTCAATCAGCGAGGATGTACGACTACATTGGTGTCAGCCAGGCCGGGTTAGCGTGGGTGGTTTTACGGCGGGCAGATCTTATGCAGCCATCTGATCAAGCATTAGACCAGGCAGCGCACCTGGCAAAACAGGCGTTTGAATCATGGAAAAAGCACGGATCGCCCTACTCGCTAAAATGGATGGCCTGGTGGCCGTTGATCCAGGTTGCCCTGGAAAAGGAGCAGATATCTGAAGCGATCGACTATGCCCGGGGAATGTTTGACCCGGATCAGCAACCGCCTGACCCGGAGATCGAACCGGCGTTGAAAGTAGCACTGGCTGCCTGGGATGCTAAAAAACACACAGCTGCCCAGGAATCGCTTCGGCAAGCGCTGGAAGCAGCCCGCAAATTGAATTTCGCCTGAGGGAGGACAATAAACAGCCAGAGGGAGGTGTTCTCAATGTCAAAATCCTGACTTGCTGAGCTGATTCAGAATATGTTTGTTTTTTAATATGGTCGATGTGGTTTCGGAGGCGAGCATCGATAGAATATGCCAAGGTCAGTGATGTTTTATCTATCAACAAGACGAATGATGGTTTCTGTAAAGAATGTTTCCATTAGCAATTCTTAAGCAGCATAAGCTTTTGCTTGACATGAATTTTAATATCATCTTATAATATAAGTATCAGTTATGTAAGCAGCACAACTTCTGATAATATTTTTGGGGTCTAACCACGCTGAAGCGACAGCAGCATCCAGCATTCAACGTCAAATAGCTGTGATAACATCGACAAGAGACCCAGGATCGCAGTCTGGAAGGATTGACGAAGAGCGTACCTGATGGATGAGGGCCAGGTTTTATCGATTCAAGTACTGGGTGGTTTTTCGATTCACCGGGGTGACGAAGCTCTAACTGGTATTGAGCGCCCCAGATTGCAGGAATTTCTTGTCTACCTTCTATTGCACCGCGGTCAGTCGGTCGCCCGTTCGAGGATGGCTTTTACATTCTGGCCAGACAGCAATGAAACCCAGGCCTTGGCTAACTTACGAAACTTGTGGTACCAGCTGCGGCGGAAATTTCCCAGCCTGCAGACATATATTGCGGCCGATCAAGCCAGCTTAAAGTGGCTTGAAGACGCGCCGTTTGTATTGGATGCGGCGGTGTTTGAGAGGGGTATTGACCAGGCCAGAAGCGCTGGTTTCCATGCTGAGAAGGTTGCCCTGCTCGAGAAGGCGGTGAAAACCTACGGTGGGGAGCTGCTGCCGGGTCACTATGAGGATTGGTTGCTGGCAGAGCGAAAACGCTTAGCGCAGCGCTACAGCCAGGCCCTGTCAGAGTTGGTAAATTTATTTGAGACAAACCGGCAATACCCGCAAGCCATTCGGTATGCGCGGGCCTTGATTCGGCACGACCCCTTACATGAACCGGCGTATGCGCAATTAATGCGATTGCAGGCATTGATGGATGATCGGGCCGCTGCGCTGCACACCTATCATACGTGTGCAAGCCTGTTAGAGCGGGAGATGGGCGTTGAACCCGGGACGATGGTCCAGGAACTTTATCAACAGCTGTTGAACAAAGAAGCTTTGGAAGGAACACAGGCAACAGTTGAGATGGCTGTTCCGCTGATAGGGCGGGATGCCAGTTGGGAGATGCTCCAACAAGCCTGGCGCCGGGCCCGGCGAGGGCCGCAGATGGTGTTGATCCAGGGAGAGGCAGGCATTGGAAAGACGCACCTGGTGGAGGCATTTGTGGATTGGGTTGGGCGGCAGGGGCTGACGGTGCTGCGGGCGCGTTGTTTTCCGACGGAAGAAAAACTGGCATATGCGCCGGTGGTGAGCTGGCTGCGGGGGTGCCCGCGCTTGAACTTGGAACGGCACTGGCTGCAGGAACTGATGCGGCTGCTGCCCGAAATCCAGGCAGAGCATCCTGACCTGGCTCCCCCAGAACCGATGACCAAAGATTGGCAGCGGCAGCGCTTGTTTGAAGCCCTGGCAAAGGCGGTTATGACCGGGCAAAAAGCGCTGTTACTGATGATCGATGACCTGCAGTGGTGCGACCGGGAGACGATGGATTGGATCGCCTATCTGCTGACGGCGTTTGACCCAATGGGGCGACATCCGCAGCTGATGGTGATTGGAGCGCTGCGTACGGAAGACTGCGATCCGGGCTTACAGATGGCTAAATGGCAGGAGGAGCTGATCAGGGGGGACCGGTTGGTGGTGCATGAGATCGGTCCGCTGAACGAAGAACATACACTGTCATTGGCCAACCATGTCTTTGGTCAGAGGATTGACCCAGGCAGGCGTTCAGCCATTTACCAGGCCACGGAAGGGCACCCCTTTTTCATCGTGGAACTGCTGCGTTCTGCATGCCTGCTTTCAGAAGATCAAATGAAATCTATCGTTAAGGTGAGTGTTTCTCTGCCAGAGCGGGTGCGGCAGGTGTTGGAAGCCCGTCTGGCACAGCTCTCCCCGCTGGCACGGGAGGTGGTTGAGCAGGCATCGGTGATTGGGCGGGATTTTACCTTCCCTGTGCTGGCACAGGTGACCCATTTGGGGGAAGATGGGCTGGTGCGCTGCCTGGATGAAAGCTGGCAGCGGCGCATCATCCGGGAGCAGGGAGAGAGTGCGTATGATTTCAGCCATGACAAGCTGCGGCGTGTGGCCTATGAGAGTCTGAGTGAGACCCGGCGCCGCTGGCTGCACAAGCAGGTTGCGGAGACTTTGGAAAGGATTGATGCTGCCGAGCATGATCGGTCAGCCGCTGTTATTGCGGGTCATTATGAATCTGCAGAAGTTTATGACAAGGCGATTCAATACTATCAAAGGGCTGCTGAGGCTGCCAACCGGGTCTATGCCCATGAGGAAGAGCTGGATGCGCTGGAGAAAGGGTTGAGTCTGCTTTCAGAACTGCCTGAAGGTGCAGTACGTCAAG
>PWXV01000228.1 GCA_003568415.1 Ignavibacteriales bacterium | reverse complement strand
GCCGATGCACCGCAGTGGTGGAACGTGCCGGGATTTGCGGTTCACCGTGAACTCAATACATACATTGAGTCCGGTTTAACTCAATATGAATCATTGAAAACCGGAACGGTAAATGTAGCCCGGTTCTTTAAGATACGTGATAAAGCAGGAACAATTGAGGCGGGGAAATGGGCAGATATGATACTGCTCGCCGGTAATCCCCTGGATGATATCGGAAATGTTTCGAACATTGAAGGTGTCATGGTTCGGGGAGAATGGATGTCGAACGATGAATTACAGGGAAGACTCGAGGAGATAGCCACTATGTATAATGAGTAGGAACCCATAGCTGTAGTCCATTTAAAAGATGGATTACAGTTAAATCCATCTGTAGGTGAACCTTTTTCCTTTCGGTTTGGTTTAAGTGTTACCATACTTATGAGGAAACAATGCTCCATTTATTAATACTATTGCTTATGCTCACAACTGAACCAAAACCGGAACCGGAAATTATCGATACAAAAAATAAAGAGGAAGTTACGCTTGGTGCAGGGTGCTTCTGGTGCGTTGAAGCAATTTTTCAACGTGTCAAAGGTGTACTGCACGTCGAAGCAGGATACTCGGGCGGCACGGTCGAGAATCCAACATACGAACAGGTGTGCACGGGAAATACCGGACATGCAGAAGTTATCCGTCTGGAATTTGATCCCACTATAGTGTCGTTTGAAACCATCCTCGAAGTATTCTGGCATACACACGATCCGAAAACATTAAATCGCCAGGGTGCCGACGTTGGAACGCAATACCGCTCGGTAATTTTCTACCATGACGACAAACAGAAGAAAATTGCAGAGGAATCGAAACAACGAACTCAGGCTTCGGGTTTATGGGATGATCCGATCGTGACGGAAATATCTCCGCTCATAAACTACTATAAAGCAGAGAATTACCATCAAAACTACTTTAACAACAACCCGAATGCCGGCTACTGCTCAATAGTGATTGCACCAAAGATTGCTAAATTTAAAAAGGATTTTCCGCATCTTTTGAAAGAATAATCAGTCGCGGAGACTATCCAACAACCGGGTATAACTTTCATAGCGCCGGGCATCAATGACGCCTTCAGCAAGCGCGTCTTTAACTGCACACTCGGGTTCGTGGGTATGGGTGCAGCTCGTGAATTTACAATTTTCAAGGTACTCATCGAATTCCTGGAAATAAAATGCCAATTCATCACGTGTTATATCCCAAATACCAAACTCCCGAATTCCAGGTGTATCGAGTATGTACCCTCCACCGGGTAATCTGAACATCCGAGCAAAAGTTGTGATGTGCTGACCTCGTCTCGACTTCTTTTTCATATCCGCAGTCACCTGCACCTCGCTTCCAAACAATATATTTATAATAGTGGATTTGCCCGCACCTGACGGACCGGAAAGAATGCTTGTTTTGTTTGCAATACGTTCCCGGAGTGCTTCAATATTTATATCGTGTACTGCACTGATACACATGACAGGAATATCTAACCCATCAGAGTAGGTACGAAGATCGTTTTGCACCTTTTCTTCATTACCAAGATCGATTTTGTTTATACATATAATTGGATCAAGTCCTCCCTTCTGTGCTGCAACCAGATACCGGTCAATTAATGCTCTCTTGTATTTTGGTTCAGCAACCGAAAGCACAAGTACAAGCTGATCGATATTTGCCCCGATAACTTGTTCCATATTATCCTGTCCCACAGCGCTGCGCGCGAGCTTGGTTTTTCGTTCTTCCACTAGTACGATAATACCAAGCGATTCATCTGATTCGTCGGTACGAAACCATACTGTATCTCCCACCGCAAGTAATGTTGCGTTCGGATTTTCAGTCACAATACTTCGTGACGGTACACATTGATGTTCTGTGTACGTTGAATCTGCTGTTTTCTCTTCGACGTAGTAGGTCCTCCCTTCAATAGCCGTTACCCGACCATATTGTAACTTCGAGGTATCTATCTTCCGGCGCTCTACCTTCGATGCCAGCACTTTGGGTTTTATAGCATGGTAGGAAGAATCAACACCTTTTGTGCGATCTTTTAAAGCTCGTTTAAGTTTTGCCGGCTTTTTTCTTTTAGCTGCCATTTATTCGGGATTATCTTGCTATTTATTTAAAATTTTAATTACTATATAATATACACTATCTATTAAAAAACAAAATGGTAATACCGGAAAACAGCTATATTAATCTCTATCACGACCAGCGAAATCAACACCTTGTTCGATACGAAACAAACAAGAAATTTCTGACCGGTTATGGTGTTGTACTTTTTCCCCCTGATCTGGAATACGGCACACCACTTACATCCGAGGCGGGGTATATCTTCTATCCTTTAAAACCCGATACAAGCCGTGTGACAAAAAAACTGAAACGGCAAACCACCATACTATACCCAAAAGATGCTGGTCTGATTATTCTTGAGCTTGGCATTCATTCGGGTAGTCAGGTAGCCGAGGTTGGATCGGGATCGGGGGCAATGACGTATATTTTATCAAATATCGTCGGACAGGAAGGAAAAGTGTATTCGTATGACCGGCGTGAGGATTTCTTACATCTCGCCAGGGATAATCATACAAAATATGGATCCTTTGATAATGTAGAATTTTCATTGCGGGATGTGATTCAGGATGGCTTTGGAGACATTACGGCCGATGCTGTCTTTATTGATGTTCCCGAGCCATGGGATATAATTCCTCATGCCTATACCATACTTAAGGGAGGACATCCCGTCGGAATAATTAGTCCGAATATCGAACAAATCCAGGACTCACACCGCACGATGGAAGAGACAGGATTCATCAGATTGCGTACATTCGAAATTATGCAACGGGAAATCATGGTGCGCCCCCGCAAAACCCGTCCACGCGAACGAGCCATCATCCACACAGGATACTTGCTTTTCGGCGAGAAGATAAAAACTCAATAAACAAATTCAATTTTTGGTTAAACGATGATATTCAAAATAAAAAGATATACAATAGTAGACGGCAATATCGATACCGTGCTGTCTGCAATTACGGAATTCCTCGATGGCATACGGCGGTACGAATCAGAAATTCAATATGATGCGTACCGTATCAGGGGAACGAATTCATTCATACATTTCGTGGGCTTCCCAAACGAAACCGCAGAACAAACACATAATAATGCAACACACACCAGAAGGTTTTACGGGATTATATCCCCACTCTGTACTGAACCACCTGAAGTTATTCCTGTCGAAAAGATAGAGGGAATGTTCGGTGGAGAGTACGAGTAAGGTGGAGAATTAATCACTCCTCCCTTCATTCTGTAGTTCTTCAATAGATACCTGCGACGGTCCGCGCTCTTGCTGCAATTGTTCAGCAACTCGTTCAGCATCACGCATCACCCGGAGTACATTCAACCCGGCAATCTTTTTCAGATCTTCTTCCGAATACCCGCGCCGGAGCAATTCAGCAAATAGATACGGGAAGGTTGTTACATCTTCAAGTCCTTTCGGTACTGTTCTGATACCATCGTAATCGCTCCCGATTCCGATATAATCGACACCGATAGCGTCACGAATATGATCGATGTGATCGGCTACATCCTCTAATGTAGCGTTCGGCATCGGATTCTGTGCCTGCCACTCAGCAAATTTTTTATTGAATATGTCTTGATCATCTGCATATTCACGCCGCAGCCGGTTTCGCTCCCGTTGCATTGTATTCCAGGCTTGCCGGACTTCTTCCGAAACAAATGAAGGAACAAATGTCACCATAACAATCCCCCCGTTATCCGGAATACGTTTTAATACATCATCGGGAACATTTCGCGGGTGTTGCGTTACCGCATATGCGGATGAATGTGAGAAAATTACCGGGGCGTCGGATACATCAAGGGCGTCATGCATTGTATCAAACGAAACGTGGGAAAGATCAACCAGCATACCGAGGCGGTTCATTTCGCGAATAACCTCCCTGCCGAATTCAGTCAATCCGTTATGTTCGGGATCATCGGTTGCTGAATCGGCCCAATCG
>PWXV01000290.1 GCA_003568415.1 Ignavibacteriales bacterium | reverse complement strand
ATCAATCGTACAACGCGTCTGGAACTATTGCCACACGCTCCGCGACGACGGGGTGAGCTACGGCGACTATGTGGAACAGCTTACCTATCTGCTCTTTCTTAAAATGGCGGATGAATATTCAAAACCGCCGTACAACAGAACGATTAACATTCCGAAAGAATTGAGCTGGGATAGCTTGCTTGCACGCAGCGGCTCGGAGCTGGAAGCGCATTACATCCATGTACTCAACACGCTCGGTTCGTACAAAGGCATGATCGGTGAGATCTTCTTTAAAGCGCAGAATAAAATCCAGGATCCCGCCAAACTCTACAAGCTCATCCACATGATCGACGATGAAGAGTGGACATCCCTCGATACCGATATCAAAGGCGATATCTACGAGGGATTGCTCGAAAAGAATGCAGAGGATACCAAGTCCGGTGCGGGACAGTACTTTACGCCACGCGCGCTCATCAAAGCAATGGTTGAGTGTGTACAGCCGCAGCCGAAGAAAACCATCGCCGATCCGGCGTGTGGTATGGGCGGATTTTTCATCCTCGCGCACGATTTCATCTCGAACAACTTCGACCTGGATAAAGAGGAGAAACGGTTTCTGAAGTTCGATACCTTCCGCGGGTGGGAGATCGTTGCGGGCACCGCACGGTTGTGTCTGATGAATATGTACCTCCACAACATCGGTGATCTCACAAGCGATCCGCCGGTGGAAAGAGCAGACAGCTTGCTCTCAAAACCCGGAACACTTTTTGATTGTGTGCTGACCAATCCGCCCTTTGGTAAAAAGAGCAGCATAACAATCACAAATGACGACGGCACACAAAAGAAGGAAACAATGACATACGAGCGGCAGGATTTCTGGACGACGACATCCAACAAACAGTTGAATTTCGTACAGCACGTCCGATCGATGCTCAAACCGGACGGACATGCCGCTGTCGTTGTACCCGATAATGTTTTATTCGAAGGAGGAGCGGGAGAAAAGGTACGCAAACGACTTCTCGATATGACCGATCTTCACACAATAATTCGCCTTCCCACCGGCATCTTCTATGCGCAGGGCGTAAAAGCAAATGTCATCTTCTTCGATAACAAACCCGCCGCAAAAGAACCCTGGACGAAAGAGGTATGGATCTACGACCTCCGTACGAACAATCATTTCACACTCAAAACACGGCAGATGAAATACGACGATCTTGCGGAGTTTGTGAAAGCATACAATCCGAAAAATAGATTTAAACGCAAAGAGACCGACCGCTTCAGGAAATTTACGTACGACGAAATAATCGCCCGCGATAAAACGAACCTCGATATCTTCTGGCTGAAAGACGAAAGTCTCGGCGATATGGATAACCTCCCCGATCCCGATGTACTTGCGCAGGAGATTGTTGAGAACGTAGAGGCAGGGCTGAATAGTTTTAAGGAGATTGTGAATTCGTTGAACGGTGGGAAGTGAGTTTCCGGAAAAGGTGTCTGCAGCGTACCATATACTCTATGTTTCAACATTATCCTCTCACCATGGAACTTCCCAACCGCCCATATCGTTTGAACTTAAAATAATCGAACTGGAAATAATAGACGGAGGTAGTAATGAAGGTTCTTGTAATAGGCGGAACGGGTGTTGTGGGATCACAGGTAGTTAACCAATTACGCAAACGGGATGTCGAGATAAGTGTTCTTACCGGAGTGAAGAAAAAGCGAAAGAACTTCCCGAAGGGGTGAAAGGAGTTGTCGGCGATGTGTTGAAACCGGAAGATGTGCGCTCGATATTTAACGGCATCGACCGGGTATTTATGGTGAATCCGGTCGGGTATACCGAAACAAGCGAAGGACTTTTTGCCGTAAACGGTGCACGAATGGCGGGGTAAAGCGGTTTGTTTATATGTCTGTTCATAAACTGGATAGCTGGATACATCTTCCGCACTTCGGTTCAAAGTTACCGATTGAGCTGGCATTAAAAGAATCCGGAATGGAATATACCATTCTTCGTCCGAACAACTTTTTCCAGAACGATTTCTGGTTTCAACAACCGTTAATGGAATATAATGTGTATCCGCAGCCGATCGGGGATAAAGGACTTTCACGTATCGACGTTGCCGATATTGCCGAGGCAGCGGCATTTGCATTGACCGAGGACGGTCATACCGGACAAACCTACAACCTTGTTGGATCCGAGGTACTCAACGGAGAGAAAACTGCACAAATCTGGAGTGAAGCGTTGGGTAAGGAAATTAAATACGGTGGTAACGATCTCGATGCATGGGAGAAACAGTTCCTGCAGTTTTTACCGGATTGGATGGTATTCGACTTTAAACTTATGTATGAATCGTTCCAGAAAGACGGCTTCATCGGAACAGATGAGGATGTGAAGAAGCAGACCAAATTGCTCGGCCGCGCACCGAGAAAGTTTGCGGATTTTGCAAAACAAACAACCGGAATGTGGAAAAAGCAGGGCTGAGTTTTGTAGGAGCCAATTAATCTAACGGATATCAGTTCATTTGATTATAAAACCGTTTCCTGTTTTCAGGGGAACGGTTTTTATTTACCAATGCGGTACACCAGAGCCGTACCAGTCTCTAAAGGGGCTGTTTTAAAAAAATTTGACTTTGCCCGTCCTTTTTTATTATTTGATATGATTGAGTGCTCTGAATTCCTAAAAGATGTTATTACGAACTTAAAGCTGTATAAACGGGTATAAATTGATCGGTAAAAAGGTCTCACATTACGAAATTCTCGGAAAACTCGGCCAGGGTGGAATGGGTGTTGTCTATAAAGCCCACGACACCAGGCTCAACAGAACCGTTGCATTAAAATTCCTGCCGGCGCATGTCAGCGCCTCCGAATCAGATAAAAAACGCTTCATCAACGAAGCACAGGCAGCATCCGCTCTCGATCATCCGAATATCTGTACTATTTACTCCATAGAAGAATCCGTCGACGGTAATATATTCATCGCGATGGCACACTATGAGGGAGAATCGCTTAATGAGAAAATTGAAAAAGGTCCGCTTCCCCTCAAGGATGTTATCAGCTATGCAACGCAGATAATCGAAGGACTTACAGCAGCACACGAAAAGGGAATCGTACATCGCGACTTGAAACCGGCTAACATCTTCATTACAAACGACGATAAAGTTAAGATCATCGATTTCGGTCTGGCAAAAGCCGCGCAGGGAACGTTGGTTACACAGGAAGGAACAACCCTCGGTACCGCCGCGTATATGTCGCCCGAACAAGCACAGGGAGAAACGGTTGATCACCGGACCGATATCTGGTCGTTTGGTGTTGTGATCTATGAGATGATAACGGGTCAGCTGCCGTTTAAGAACGAGTATTCGACGGCGCTGATATATTCGATTGTCAATGAACATCCCGAGCCGGTAACCGGTGTGCGCAGCGGCGTACCGATGGATGTAGAGAGACTGATTAATAAATGTTTTGAAAAAGAACCAGCGGACAGATATCAACAAACGAATGAGATCCTTGTCGACTTACGAAAAGTGGAGAAAACATTATCGTCGGGAGTGCGATCCGGGATTACTTCTCAATCAACCCGGGAGTTCGATACTACAGCGTCGGATGATACAAAGATAGTTTCAGGTAACCGGTACGGGAAGCGGAGAATGCAGCCGTGGATATACGGTATTACCGTTGTATTATTACTTGCACTCATTTTGTTTTTTAATATGCCGGATCAAAGTACCGCACCCGAGCTTGACAATTCTATAGCTGTTCTGCCGTTTGAGAATCTGAGTCCCGATCCTGACGATGCATATTTTGCCGACGGCGTGCACGATGATATTATTATTCAACTGTCACGGATCGGAGGTATTCGTCCGATTGCCCGTAGTTCTGTCTTGCGATACGGTCCGGATGATAGAGATCTGCAACAAATATCCGATGAGTTGAATGTTTCCACGATACTGGAAGGTAATGTGCGGCGGGCCGGAGATGCCGTTCGCGTATCCGTGCAACTCATCGATCCCCGCACGCAACGAACACTATGGGCTGATTCCTACGAACGAAATCTTACAGACCTTTT
>PWXV01000047.1 GCA_003568415.1 Ignavibacteriales bacterium | reverse complement strand
TAGAAGGTGAAATCCTCCTTGACAATAAGAATATCTACGAAAATGGTATGGATGTGGTGGATATAAGGCGAAAAGTTGGTTTAATTTTTCAGAAACCGAATCCATTTCCTAAATCAATCTATGACAATGTTGCTTTTGGTCTCAAAATCAACGGAACCAAAGATAGGAAACAAATTTCGGAAACGGTAGAGAAAAGTTTAGCCGACACCGGATTGTGGGAGGAGGTTAAAGATCGCTTAAATACATCTGCATTGGATTTATCGGGTGGCCAACAACAACGGCTATGTATTGCCCGCGCATTAGCGATTGAGCCGGAAGTTATATTGATGGATGAGCCTACTTCTGCTCTTGATCCTGCTGCGACATTTAAAGTCGAGGAACTTGTCTCACAACTCAAAAAAAAGTATACTATTATTATCGTAACCCACAATATGCAGCAGGCGGGACGTGTGTCGGATTATACCGGTTTTCTATATCTCGGTAAACTCGTGGAGTTCGGTAGGACAAATGAAGTATTTACACGGCCAAAGGAAAAATTGACGGAGAATTATATCTCCGGACGATTCGGTTAATCATATTTATTCATAAGGAATTTCGTCGATGCGGGAAACATTTCAGGAACATTTAGCTGAACTCGAACAAGATATTTTTACCATGGGTGAAATGGTCAGTATCGCTGTAAACAGAGCGGTGAAAGCGTTACGCGAAAGAGACGTCGGGGAAGCGGAACGTATTAAACATGACGATAAATACATTAATGAAAAGCGATGGGAAATAGAAGAAAAATGTATTTATCTCATTGCAACACAACAGCCGGTTGCAACCGATTTACGTGAACTGATTGCGGTTCTTAATATAATAACAGAACTTGAAAGGATGGGGGATTACGCCGAAGGTATAGCAAAGATCGTCGTTAAAATTGGTGATCAACCACCCGTCAAGCCGCTTGTCGATATTCCCCGTATGGCAGAGATTGCAATAGAAATGATAAACAAAGCGCTCAAAGCATATACCGAACGGGATGATAAATCTGCCAGGTTGATATGCGATCAGGATGATCAGGTTGACGAATTATACACCCAGGTGTATCGTGAGCTGCTTACCATTATGATCGAAGATCCCCGGACCATTACGCGAGCAACCTACCTTATCTGGACTTCACACAATTTAGAACGAATTGCCGATAGAGTTACGAATATCTGTGAACGAATAATCTTTCTCGTCACGGGAGAGATGGTTGAGAATGTTTCGAAGTATTAAAATTCAAAACCAGTTGTGTAACCCATCACTTCTCAGTAGATGGAGCCTGGTTAATGTGTGCTGGTTTTCGTAGATATTTGATTTTCCTATAGTTATGAATCCAATCATATCCATTCTGTTTTATCCCTCATTATTGATCCACGAAAGTAGTAATATTGTAAGAATTACATAATCATGATTGAAAAAGGTACATTATCCGACCGGTTTTACCTCGTGTTATAGCATCTCCGAATTCTGATTAAAAAACGACCACATACGCCCCGAAAATCCGCAATTCTATACTCATCTAATTAACTGCATTACGTCGATTCTGGCATTTTATTTGAACCTCTAAAGGATGACTTATAAAATAGTATAGATTATTGACAGTTTTTTGATAGCCCGGAATCAGAAATATGAAATGTATGAAACAGTTGTATATTTTGATGTTGGTGGTATTTTTTGTTTATGGAATGTGCGGTAAACTCTATGCTCAAAATTATTTTTCGTGGAAGTCAAACACCGGAAACAATGCAACAGTAGCGGTACTATTAGACAGCGATATTCTAATTGATGGTGAACCAATTCAACCGGATGATGAAATTGGTGTGTTTACACCGGATGGATTGTGTGTAGGTGGAATTGTATGGTGTGGTGAGAAGAACCGGGCAATTACTGTATGGGGGAGTAACACGTTACCGGATACTATTGTTGGAATCGATGATGGTGAGAAAATGCATTTCAGGATCTGGCAGCGCGAAACTAATACCGAATATGAAAATGTCGATGTATCGTTTTCAGAAGGTGACGGCATCTATAAAACAAACGGCACCTATGTTATTGGATCATTGATCGTGAGAGGTAATTCACCAATTCCTTTGCAGCCGAAGAATAATGAATTGTACGTCAGTATCAATACCAGCATGGTCTGGCGGGGTGTGAACGATGCTCTGTCGTATAGTGTACAAATAGCAAGGGATTATGAATTTAGTTCTATTGTTACAGAGGTCAATGATGTTCAGGATACAACATTGATAATAGAAAATCTTGAGTACTCTCAGGAATATTTTTGGAGAGTTCGTTCAGAACTTCCCGATGGAGATGGCGAGTGGTCAGCCATAATGAAATTTACAACGCAAAGTGAGTTAAGCCCTCACGCTCCCGGATTGATTGCACCGGCTGATAATGCAACAGGAGTTATACTATCACCTGAATTTGTGTGGGAGCCGGTTGCACAGGATGTTACCTATCGATTGCAAATTTCTTTGAATGAAATTTTTACCGATGTCAAAATATCGGTTCAATACATTGCCGATACTACATATGTACCTGACAAATTAGATTACGGAACAGATTATTATTGGCGGGTTCGGGCTTATAGTGATGATCAGGGAGGTGGTGACTGGTCGTCGATCAGAAAGTTTACAACGACAAATGAGATAGAAATGCATATTCTGTATCTCGATCCCGGCTGGAATATGATATCAAGCCATATAATACCGGTGAATAATGATATGGCGGTAATATTGGAGGATATATACGACAATCTCGTAGTTATAAAAAACGGTAAAGGAGAAGTTTACTGGCCTGATGCCGGAATTTATGACCTGGATTCGTGGGATATAACCGAAGGTTACCAGATTTATATGGATGATTATGATATTTTAGTAATGAACGGTACGTATATAGATGCGACCAATATATCATTGGAACTCAAGCAAGGATGGAATACGATATCATATTTACTCAACGAACCGCTATCTGTTACTGAAGCATTATCTTCAATTGCAGGTAGTGTTGAGCTGGTTAAAGCCATCTGTGGTTCACTTTATTGGCCGGAAGAAGAGTGGAATATCATCGAAAAGTTGCTTCCGGGGCATGGGTATTATATATATGTCAATGAAGCTTCGACTCTGGACTATCCCTCTATTAATATGGAAAAGGGGAGTGGGGTGGCGGCGAAAGAGATTGGTTCCCGAAGTGGATCGATGCATATGCAATTACAGCAACCGCGTATTTATAATTCACACGTTACCAACACAGGTTCAAACGCAACTATCTTGGTTAAAGCCGATGGTATACGTGATGATAGTGAAATCGGGGTGTGGAATCAGCAAAACCGGCTTGTCGGAAGCGGTGTTGTGAGAAATGGACGTGCACTCATTACCGTCTGGGGTAATAATCAGGTAACCGAAACTGTCGTAGATGGTGCCCTTGAAGGTGAGCAATTGTCGTTGACGTTATGGTCGTCGTGGGACACAAGGGAACACCCGCTGACCATAAGAAAATTAAGTGATTTTCTTAAGAAGCAATCAATAGATGAAGAGTTGCTTTATCAGACAAATAATGTAAATATTGCAGTTGTCGATAATCCTATTACCGATATACCTGCTAATTATAATCTTTATCAGAATTTCCCGAACCCTTTCAATCCGAGTACATCAATCCGGTATACACTTCCAAAACGGGAAAAGGTGACGCTTGAGGTTTACAATATGCTCGGACAAAGAATAGAGGTCTTAGTGAATGAGGAACAATCTGCGGGGTATCATCAGGTTGAATTTCAGCGTAACGATCTGGCGAGTGGTGTATATATATATCGTCTCACAGCAGGGTACTATGTTGAAACCAAGCGGATGATTCTTATGCGCTGAAAACCGGTCAAAAAATATTTTCAGAATAATTTGCAATCAAAATATATTTTTTGTAGCTTACCAATCCAAGATTGAAAATCGATCCTTACCAATAGGTTTAGTTGTATAACGTAAAAAATTTCTTTCCGTTGTTTGCCGGTGGAAATGTCG
>PWXV01000110.1 GCA_003568415.1 Ignavibacteriales bacterium | reverse complement strand
GCTTCGCGTGTAACATTATGTATCTCTCCATTTCCATCGATAATTTTAAGCGCAATGAGTCGTTCTCCGAAGGAATGTTTTATAGAACCGCCTGCCGATCCGGTCGATAAAAATCCGCCGACCGTTTGATGAATGATACCTCCCATATCGGGAAGGGCAAGTCCTGCCTGATCCAATTGATAAAACAAACTGTTTTTTATATCCGAGCTTCCGCTCGGATCGAACGGATCCATTCCAAGATGGCACCCTGCCTGAACGGTGACCTGTTTTTTTTCACGGTCGATTGAGACGGCGGTCATCCGGTCGAGGATGATATCGATACCGTTATTCGTTTTCCTGTTGCCGGTATATATCGAATCCCGCACTGAATGACCGGAGCCGCGAACGCGTACCTTAAGACCGTTCTCGACTGCGTATAATATTAAATCCCTTATCTGGTCGTCGTTTTCGGGATGATAGAAACCATCGGGCGCGATAGAAATGATATTCATAAATGAGATAATAGGGTGATTGTGGGCATTGCTCCGCCACCCAACTCCCATAATTTTCCTCTGAGGGAGATGGATAATCCGGCATTCACATTTACACCGGACGCGTACTGACATCTTTTGCAATTATCTTTAAAAACGGTTAATTTCGCTTTATTAGCATCATTGTCATATCATCGTTTGGCGGAGATTCTCCAATTATGATGCTCTTCTGTTATTTCTAACTCATCAATATGCATTTGCTTTATTGCGTTTTTTATCTGTTTTGTGGAGAAAAAGTACACTCTACTGTACCATAAGTGTGTCAATATAAAGAAGTTTTATCGATGGTAGGTAGGAGTATTATTGCAATTTATGGGATATATCTTGCAAATAGATTTGAGGGTTAATATTTACCGATTAGTATGGGATAATTGAAAAATCCGTTACTCACGCGTCACATCCGAAGGCAGGTATTCAAAATAGTTCTTAAACGTTCTTGTAAAATACCCCGGATCCTGATAGCCGACCATATATGCCACTTCCGCTACATTACCTGCGTTTTTCTTCAATAACTCCAACGCACGCTGCATACGGAATGAGCGGATAAACTGGTTCGCGGAAAGATCGGTGAGCGCTTTGAGTTTCCGGTGCATTTGTGATTGACTCATATTTACATTATTGGCAAGAATCTCTACGGATAGATTCACATCGCTCATATGTACTTCAATGACGGAGAGAACACGTTTAAGAAACTTTTTATCGACCGAGGTAACTGCGACATCAGTTGGTTTCATAGCAATATGGCCCGAATATTTTTCACGCAGCCGGCGGCGCGATTCTATAAGGTTATCCATCCGGACTACAAGTTCTTCAGTGCTGAACGGTTTAATGAGATAATCGTCCGCACCGTGCTGCAATCCGGTAAACTTATCCTTTTCTCCCGCTTTTGCGGTCAGCAATATTATCGGAATGTGACTTGTCCGCTGGTCGGTTTTGAGCTTCCGGCAGAATTCGTATCCGTTCATCTTCGGCATCATCACATCACTTATAATGAGATCGGGAATTCTCTCGCTCGCGATTGTAAAGCCCCCGGCGCCGTCCTTCGCTTCAAGAATTGTATATTTATGTATGATCTGTTCCCTGATATACTCGCGCAGATCTTTGTTATCCTCAACGATAAGAATCAGCGTCTCATCCTCATCCTGATGTGCTTCAGTCAACTCATCCGTGTGTTCAACCGCATCTTCTATATAAACTCCGTTGTCACCGTACAACGCAGCGATATCATCCTCGTCTTTATCACCGTCGATAATCTCATCCGGCAACAGGTGTTCTTTGCCCAGAGGAAACGAGACGGTAAACACTGATCCTTTTCCGATTTCACTCGCAACGGTAACCGTACCCCGATGCAGCTCAACCAGTTCTTTCACCAATGCAAGACCGATCCCCGTTCCTTCGTGCTCGTGTGAACTTGACCCGCCGACCTGATAAAACCGGTCGAATACATATTGAATTTGATCCGACGGGATCCCGATACCCGTATCGTGAACGGCGATACGAACCGATGGACGGGATACATTCTTCACGATTGCAATATTAACAGAAACGGAACCGTCGCTGGGTGTAAATTTGATTGCGTTCGAAATGATATTTATGAAGATTTTTTCAGATTTATCACGGTCGAAATAGAGCGCGATACGTTCTTCAGATGATGTGAAGCTCAGATTGATGCGTTTCCGTTCCGCATAGGCGGAGAAGGACATGGTAATACCCCGTACAAAAGGAACAATATCATATAATCCGGCATGGAGCTTCATATTCCCGGATTCGAGCCGCGAAATATCAAGTAGTTGATTAATGAGCCGCAACAACCGTCGCGCATTCGAGTAAATGAGCCGGGATTTATGCCGGAGCCGTTCATCGCCGATATCAGAACTTAATTGTTCTGCCGGACCCAGAATTAACGTCAGCGGCGTTCGAAGCTCGTGCGAAATATTTGCGAAGAACCTGGATTTCAGTGAATCCAACTCTTTCATTTTATCACGATTAATATGTTCAAGACGAAGCTCGTTTTTCAGTCGTGCACGATTCATTTCATACCGTCGTAATCCTAATAATATGGAAACACCGGCAAGCAGATAAAACAGATACGCCCACCACTTGCCGTAAAAAGGCGGTTCGATGACAAGCACTATCGAAGCTACCTGATCGCTCCATACACCGTCATTATTGGAACCGCGTACCCGGAATGTATAGCTTCCGGATTTCAGGTTTGTAAACGTTGCAGTCCTTTGCGTCCCCGAATAAATCCAATCTTTATGAAATCCCTCAAGTTTATATTCGTACAGGTTTTTTTCGGGTGCGGAGAAATCAAGAGCAGCGAATTGGAATGAGATAATATTATCGGAATGCGGCAGCGTAGTAACGTCGGTTTCCGAAATCGATTTCTGTAGAACGGAGTTTTCTTCTCTATGAGAAACAGTCCTATTAAATATCTTCAATGCTGTTATTACAACATTGGGAAGATAGGGATTATCGGTAATGTCGTCCGGGTGAAAATAATTCAATCCGTGAATCCCGCCGAAAAACATCTCACCGCTTTCACTCTTGAAAAAAGCTCCGGTATTGAATTCGTTGCTCTGCAATCCGTCGCTGATATCATAGTTTTTGAACGTCTCGGTTGCGCGGTCAAACCTCGACAATCCCTTGTTTGTACTCAACCATAAATAACCGTTCTCATCGGCAAGAATTCCGTAAACGACATTGTTCGGCAAACCGTCTTCTATGGTAAAATAACGAAAATCTTCACGTTCTATATCGAATCGATTCAGACCGCCTCCCGCAGTGCCCAGCCATAAAATGCGTTCGGGTTCATCCGGATCCGGATGAATCGATTTGATGTCGTTGTTGCTTAAGCTGTTTATCCGAAGCGGATCGTTGCGGTACGCATAGAAGATGTGAGTATTCAGATCGAACCGCAGAAGCCCGTTATCCGTGCCGATCCAGAAGCGTCCTTCCTTATCCTGATGTATCTGCGGTCTCACCAACTCATCGATTGCCCTTTCGGTATATTGAAAATGAATGAAGTGACCATGTAACTCATCGACAAGTTTACTGAAATAATTTTTTGTCCCGATCCAGATACTTCCTTCATTATCTTCAAAAACAGCAAACACCTCCTGCTGCGGTAAACCTTGTAAATTATCCGGATCATATGTGAATTGATTTATCTCACCGGTTATAGTATCGAAACGGAAGAGACCGGCATGGGTGGCAAAGTAAAGAGCGTTACTATCCGATGAACGCAACATAGCCCAGGGGCCGACGTTACCGAAATCGTTTACACGGTCCGAGGTGGTCTCAAAACTCTTAAGTTCACCGGTGGTACGGTTCCAACGGTAGAGTGTCTCGGTGCCGATCCAGATATACCCCGAATCGTCTTCGAGTATTGCTCTCACGCTAAAGCCGGATATTCTTGACGGACGGTCATCTGCACGCCGTATTATTTTAAAACGATCCGCACTGGGTGCTGCCATATTGATGCCATATCCCGGTGTTCCGAACCACAGAATACCGGTCCGGTCACGATACAAACTCGATACCCCGTTGAAATTGATGCTCTCCGGATTAAATGGATCGTTTCTGAAATAATCGTACGACGTACGTTCCGGGTCAAACCGCATTAACTCTCCCGGCGTTGCCAGCCAGAGATAACCCGTCTGATCCTCGATTATTCCGATAATTCTTCCCCATCCATAGCGATAGATCTGATAGTGATGAGGATAATGGATATAACTACCGTCAGTAGTGTTAAAGTGCGCAATACCGCTCGTTGTTCCGAGCCACAGTGATTCGTCATCATTTCTAAATATTGCAGAAATAGAACTGTCCTGATGTGTCGCGGGCGCATCGGGATGTTTTGTGTAAATGACATAATGACTGAAAGCTTCTTCACTTTCCGAGACAATTAAATTATTAAGCCGTTTTTGAGTACCAACCCATAAATTATCTTTTTCATCTACCAGTAACGAGTTAACAATATCATCGCTTAAACTTTCCAGAATGCCGGGTTGGTGTTTATAGTGAACAAAACCCGGTAATTCGGAAGGATCCGTTTCGTCAAAAGAGAGCTTGAATAAACCGTTACCGGTGGTCCCTACCCAAATGTTGCCGGCCGAATCTCCTGTAATGGCGGATATCTTGTATGTTCCCGTGTCATACCTTCCCATTGGTAAATTATGTATGCGTTGAAAAACCTCGGTATCACGTATGAACCGGTTCAGTCCGCCGTCGTATGTCCCGATCCACAGATTACCCTGTCCGTCTTCAAAGAGAGCGGTAATATAATTTGCAGAAACGGAAGTGGAATCGAAGGGGTTATGTTGATAAATGGTGAAGGAGTATCCGTCGTAACGGTTCAATCCGTCCTTCGTCCCGAACCACATGAAACCTCGGCTATCCTGGAATATTGCAAACACTGCATTTTGGGAGAGACCGTCTTCAGTTGTGAGGTGTTTGAAGCGCGGTTGTTCGATTTGGGCGTGGATGTTAGAAGGCGTTATAAAAGTAACGAATAGAAGAAAAAATAGACTATTTATCTTACCGTATTTTGCCAAATGATTAAAGATTCCATTGTTAAATATTTAAATATTGTGCACCGATCAATCACTCTTTTCAACAAGATTATCAATTTTTTCCCTCGATGGTGATTCGATTTTTCTCCCGCTCTACGATTGACTTTACACGGTCTAAAATTTGATCGAAACGTGGTTCGTGACGGACCGATTCGAAAGACGGATCGATCATCGCGTACCGATAATGACGCCAACCGGAAGCAACCGCATGTTCAAGATATTCATACGTCTTTTCTTTTTCGCCGAGCATGGCATAAGACGTAGCAAGTTGATACGGATAAATAAAGTGTTCATTACCGGAATCGATTACCTTTCGTGCTTCTAAAATCCTCTTCTGTATATGAGTTTCAAAATTTGCCCGATCTCCTTTTTTCAGATAAATGTAGGCTGAACCCGGAGATAAAAATTTCATTGTCCCAAATCCTATTATACCCGAATAGGGTGTATTTGTTTTTTTATAATTAATCAAAGCATCGTCATATTTGCCATCTAATATCTGTATAAACGCCAATAAGTTGTTAAACGTTGCATTGTAAGGATCCAAATTATAGAGAAATTCTGCCTCTTTATACGCATCGGGAAATTGACCGGAAAGTAGCATACATAACGCCAATGTTATACGTGGACTATCGAAATCGGGAGTATAAAAAAGGGATTGTTGAAAATATTCCTTTGCTCTTTCGAGATCATCCAAATAGAGGAAGATAAGACCGAATCCATAGAACGGCCACGGATCAGTGGGAGAACGTAATCGAGATGAGTGTCCGATCCACTCTGCAGCATTCTCAAAATCTCCCTGTACGAGGAACGATATACCGGTATTCAAATGAGCAATATCGTGGTTTGGATTCAATTTTACTGCTTTCAAATTTTCCTCGATTGCTTTCTTAAATTTTCCGCTTGCTATATACACAAGTCCAAGCGCTTTGTATCCTTCAGCAGCGGTTGGATCGAGACGAATTGCAGTATTACCAGCAGTAATTGCCGAATCAAGCCATTCGGTTCCATAATTGAACCGAAGCACCCGTTGACTGTAAGCATCTGCCAATCCGGCATAGGCAAGAGCAAACTCCGGATCGACATCGATCGCTCTTTTGAAAAATTCTATCGCGCTTTCGTTATGTTCTCTCCGATATCGGGAATAATACTCCCGGCCTCGCAGATAATAATCGTATGCTTCAAGATTTTTGGTTGGCTGCCGTTCTATATAGCTCCTTTCTTCCGCTGAAAGATTAATTTGCAAAGCGTATGCGATTTGAGTAGCGACATCGCTTTGTATAGAAAAAATGTCCTCAATTGTTCTATCGTATGTTTCCCCCCAGAGTGACTCATTTGTTTGTAAGTCGATCAATTGGCTATTTATCCTAACCCGATTGCCAACCCGACGGACACTCCCCTCTAAAATTGTATTTACACCAAGCTCATCACCAATCTCACGTATTGGTTTCTCACTACCTTTATATCACATCATCGAGCTGCGAGACATCACCCGGAGATTCCCAATCTTCGAGAGCTGAATGATTATATCCTCCGTGACGCCATCCGTAAAATACTCATTATCTGGATCGGGACTGAGGTTTTCAAATGGCAGGACTGCAATAGAAATACGCTCCGGGAGTATATCACTTACATATTGAGAAGTTCTGGATAGAAAATAATAAAAAGCAATCACAATCATGATGAGTACAACTGACGACGCTACAATTATATTATGCCCTTTTCTCTTTGAATGCCTATCCCGTGTTTCTATTTCATCAATCTTATTTGCAGAAGAATCCGAAGGGGGATGTGTAGAAATCTGTGTTGAAGTTTTTTTCTTGAGACGCTGCAATTCAGTTACAACATCGTTAATCGATTGATAGCGTTCGTTCTTATCTTTTTCCAGCATTCGCTCTATGATATGAATGAGATCCGGCGAAATATTGGGGATAAAATTCGATAGTGGTTGAGGTTCTTCGTGCACTATAGAATACATCATCGCCGCTTCGTGTTCACCGCGGAATGGCATTCGTCCCACAATCATCTCATAAACCAGTACACCGAATGAGAAAATATCCGACCGATGATCGATTTCTGCTCCCTGTATTTGTTCAGGTGACATATAGGCTATTGTTCCCACCGTGGTGGCAGTTTTGGTCAAACGAACTGAATCCTTCACCTTCGCCAATCCAAAATCCATCACTTTGACACGGTTCTTCGAATCTACCATGATGTTTTCAGGTTTAATGTCGCGATGGACGATGCTTTTTTCATGTGCTTCAGCAAGGGCTTCGGCGATTTGGAGAGCAAAGGTAATTGCTTGGTTTACACGTAGGGGTGTTTCATGAAACGCCCCTACGGTATCACGGAGTGTTACACCGTTGATATATTCCATCACGATAAATTGTTTCCCATCATATTCATCGATGTGATGAATGGTACAAATATTCGGGTGATTCAATGCCGCGGCAGCTTTGGCTTCGCGGATGAAGCGTTGTTTATCCTTATCTGTGGCAGTTAAATGAGATGGAAGAAATTTTAACGCAACGGTGCGGTCTAATTTATTATCGTGTGCTTTGTATACTACACCCATCCCTCCTTCACCCAGCTTCTCTATAATCCGGTAATGCGAGATTGTTTGCCCGATCATAACACCTCCCGCTTCCGCTTTCCTGCCCCGCAACCAGCGGGGGCTTCAGCGGGATCCACAAAATGGCAGACGCTCACAAAAAGCGTTCGCGGACCATTTTGGAACATTCCACCTTCGCCCAGTTTTTCGGGTATATTATAGTGACTGATTATTTCGCCTGTCATTGGCGATAACTCCTGCAATGATGCACTCAATAAGATATCTGTGGGAAGCTATAAAGTCATTGTATACCGGAACTATGCTCATTATACGCTAAGTTTCCGATTAATGCAATAACGGTCGAAATAATTGTAATTCAAATAATCCATAATTTTATATCAAAATGTGCTTAATAGTGGTGAAATATTGTCAAACATATACTTTAACCACGAGTAAAGTAACAAACCATATAACTTCGACGTATTTATTTCAATCATAAAATTACAAATATCATGATTTTTTTTCGCTTACTGAGCGATTAACCCGCCAATGTTTATTGATGTCCGATAATAGTTGTTACGGGAAAAGGTGTGTATACTATTACACGTATATATGTCATTAAAATTCTACTATTACACACCATATTACAATATTTTTTATTTACCTGTGTTTAATATAACACTATTTCCACTAAATGTGCCATGTAAAAACAGCTCTAAGTTACTAGGTATAAAGGATTTACAGTTGTTGGCACACAATATGCGACCTAAGTCAATAAGTTTAGCAGTAACTAACAAACAATAAATCAAAATAAGAGTAGAGGAGAATAGAATTATGGGTACAAACAGATTTTTTCTGCCATTTGTAGTCTTGTCGTTATTTATTTTAAGTGTTATCGGGCTAAGTGTCGCGGATGATAAACATTACGACAATGATAAAGCAAAACTCACAGGTGAGATCGAACCTACCGGTATATCAGCAACGGTCAATGTAATTGACAATAACAATGATGCTGAGCGTGAGTTACATAATAATCCTGATGGAGTGCAAGCGGAAGGGTATTCGGAAGCAGAGGAAAATATTGTAGCTTCTACTGACGTAGATCCCCAAACCGGAATGTTCGAAATAGAGGGACTGGAAGCCGGTTCGTATAAAATAGAAATTGAACCGCACAATGAAGGATATGAGAAAAAAGAAATCGAAGACGTCACACTCGAAGCCGGTGAAGAGAAAGACCTGGGTGCAATTGCACTCAACGAAAAAGAACCCTACGACGATGAAATGGAGTGGGAATAAATAATTATCGGTAGATATTATTTACTGTGGGATTGAAATATCATATACTTAGATAATGCCGGTCTTTACCCGGTGTAGAGACCGGCATAAAAATATCTATAAGCAATGAGTAGTGTTCCTTGCATTTCAAATTATAATAGTTTGCTTTCATAAAATGTTAGTACGAATCAAAAAAAAATAATATATTATCATAATAGAAAGATACTGATCATGCTCTGGACAATTTTCGCAATACTTTTGGTGCTCTGGCTCCTGGGATTTGTGAGTGGAGTAACCCTCGGTGGTTTTATTCATTTATTATTGATAATTGCAATTGTAGCAGTTCTCATACGACTAATTCAAGGTAGACCTCCCGTGTAATCTCTGATCACAGAATAATAGACCATACATCATCAACCCGCACCAGTTATTGACACTGTAATAAATTAACGCGTTTTTTTAAATATGCATATACTCTCACGAACGTAATAGTACATCCAATATCCCTGAACGCAGTGTCTGCCATAAATATTTCGAGAATGCATCGTCGGGTTCTTGTTCGTGATCTATCTTTCCGATACGTGCCGTTCCGTTTTCATCCGGCATGTTTTCGCTAAGCAGGGCAAAATTTTTGGCAAAAAATGTCCGGATCGACAGTTTAAGGTTCCGACTGTAATCATCTTTATCAACGAATCTTATTTTCAGGTTGTCATAAAGCAGATGTATGTACCCGGAACTTACATTTCCGGCCATTTCAAATTCAAAAGTTAGTTCATGAACACTTCCACTTTCAATCTTTATTCCTTCCATATCTTTAAAAATGGAATTTAACAGGGTTAGGTCAAAAGGATTCAATTTCCCGGTACCGGACATCCTAAAAGGCTCATCATCTAACGTAAAGCGCAACTCGGTGTTGAGTTCGGAGTGGTCTTGTAAATATGTCACGGCTGTAAGAACAGCCGGTGAACGGGAATTGGAATTAACCTCCCGAATACGAATGGCGGAATTCATAAATGATACCGTTCCCGGTCGTACCCCGTCCGTGTCCTGTTCTGAATACCGGATATGTGCATTTCTGAATGAAATTAATTCGAATTCTAAACCGTATCCCAAATCCTGAATAATTTCGTTTAATAGTTTTTTATTATCCTGTTTTGGCTTTCCCGGTAGTTGTTTATTCTTTGCCACATGAATATCAAAGTAACCAAAAACAAGAGAATCGGCTTTGATAATGCTATCTTGTTCGAACGCCGAAGGGACAACACCGTACACTGTAAAATCCTCGATTTCTAAATCGACCATATCTACCCGGTACGGGGATGCACGCATAAATTGCTCGTATCCCCCAACAGGTATCAATTTTAAAGAGGAAAGTGTCAATCGCTCATACTTCCTCGTAAAATTAAATCCCGCAAGCGAGAAACGATATCTATCATCGGAAAAAAGTACGTCCAGGGAATCTACGTTTAATCTATTATAGCTAACATTGTAACTTTCCTCTCCTGATACGATTCTGATATCAATAGATGCCTGCACAAACAACTCGTTTAGTATATAATTTTTGCTTTCATCTTTTTGTACTTTGACCGTACCATCTACGAAATCTAATTTACGAATATTGATCCGCTGAATGGATGCACCGCGAACCGATTCCTCTTCTTCAATCTCAATGCCTGAGTCACTCTGTACCAGGGTAAAATTCTTCATTTCTAACACAGACAAGGATATACTATTACCGAAGAGTGAACGGAGACCGATTCCGGATACATTAAGCGTGTCAGCTTCAAAGATGAGATTATTGTCTGTAGTAGAAGATATCGTAAGACCGTCGAGTTTTACAGCACGTTTTAAAGGTGAAATGCGGGCTGATTGTAATTCTACAGTGTATTCCGGACCGACTGCATTTGATAAGATAGATTGTATATGATCCTGATCCACCCCGTACCGCAGCCAAATCAATGACCCTGTCAACAACAGCAGAACAACTGAAAATATAATGATAAGTGTTCTTTTCATCACAATTAAATTGCGTGTATCAATAGTCAGGACAATGATACACATTTAATGCAGTGGACACTAATAACTATTTGCCTTTTCTCATAACAAGCAGAATAATACCAATCAATGCGACGATACCGCTTCCGATAACGGGAGTCCAATCGGCAGTAGTTACTGCTACTTCTGCACCCAGAATTTCAAAGCTTTCAGATTGCTCCATTGCGTTATATCCGAAATATGTAAGTCCTATAACACCGATGACAAGAAGTGTCATTCCCACTTTTTTCATGTTGCCCTCTTAAGATAAATTAGTTTGATAGATTGAAGGCTGTCTGTATTTGCAATATAGTCAAAAATATTTTCGAATACTACAGCGATAATTAAATCACTGTTGAATAAGCGGGGTGCCTCAAACGACATTATAAAACCTATTTCTGCAGAAGCACCCCGCGGTTTAAATATTACTGCTATGCTGCTTTTTCAATCGATTCGTGCATAACTTCAACCGGCACCTTATTTGTGACAATATCGAATACCGGCGAACGGGCTTGAGCAATTTGAATCAACTCCTGCTTCCGCTCTTCAGACATATTACCTTTGATCTTGTAGATCACCCGGATATTCTGATATCCGTTCCGTATAGTATCATTGAGTCCGAGGAAGCCGTGTAGATCAAGATCCCCTTCGAAACGAGATTCTACCTCATCGATTTTTTCACCCATCGCTGCAGCATGGTATACAAGTGCCGTCGTTAAACATCCGGCCAGTGCATGAAGCACAAACTCGACGGGATTTGCACCAAGATCGGTACCAAGCAATACCGGCGGTTCGTCATTATCAAATATGAACTCTTGCTTGTGTGACATATCCTGGCAGGTGCCGTAGAAATCTTTTATAGTGGTCCTGTTGAGCCCACCATCCATCCATTTATTGTTTGCCTTAAAGGTAAACTTTGCAAGTGTCGGTGTCGATTTGATTGCCTTCACCGTATCGACCAGATTATCGACATTTACGCCGTTAACTATATTTGGTTGTTTCATGGTATCCTCCCTATGAGAATAAATTTGTGAGTAATAATGTTATTTTTGAATGAGCTTTTAATTATTTCCTCGAGGAGCTGCACTCTGAAGATATATAATGCGAAAAGCGTGCCAATTAATTTCGGGTGATTGGGGGGTGATTTCAGGTAATTCGGTTGTGTGGTGGCTCACGAGAATTCGTCGATAACGAAAATTCGTGATAGCGCTACTTGATTACTTTCTTTTTAAACCTAATACTTTAATACGTGAACTCAATGTCGTGGGAGGCATCGCAAGAATAGCCGCAGCACCGTCTCTTCCCGCAATTTTCCATCCGGATTTCTCTAACGCACGCAGAATGTTTGTGCGCTCGAGGTCTTCCAATGCCTGTACCGTCAGTATTTCATCGTCAGATGATTCACGAATAATCTTCGGCCGAGAAACTGTTGAGATGGGTATATCCAACTGCAGAGTCCCGTTATTTGATTTGATGACCCCGCGTTCTATAATATTCTGCAGCTCCCTCACATTACCCGGCCAACGATATGCCTTCAATTTACTGAATATTTCCAGCGATAACGGATTTATTTTTTTTCCAAATTTTCGGGAATATTTTTTCACAAATGATCCGGCAAGAAGTGCAATATCGTCTCCACGCTCACGAAGCGGCGGAACGTTAATTGGATATACATGGAGCCGGTAATATAGATCCTCACGAAATTTGTTCTCCTTGACTTCTGTATAAAGATCCTTGTTTGTCGCAGCAATAATACGCACATCAACTTTGCATGTGTGCGAACTTCCCACAGGTTCAAACTCGCCTTCCTGTAAGACACGGAGCAATTTTACTTGAAGTTCGACCGGCAGTTCACCGATTTCGTCAAGAAAGAGCGTGCCCTTATGAGCAAGGGTAAATCGTCCTTCCCGTTTGGTGGTTGCACCGGTAAAGGCACCTTTCTCGTGACCGAAGAGTTCGCTTTCGATTAAGGATGCGGGTATCGCCGCACAATTAACTTTAATGAAAGGTTTATCGCTCCGTTTACTTTCTGCGTGAATCGCCCTTGCAAAGAGCTCTTTACCTGTTCCCGTTTCACCGCTAATTAATACAGTCGAATCAGTGGGCGCTACCTGTGCGACATCGCGTAAAGCGTGAAGCATCGGTTCACTTCTCCCTATGATCTCATCGAAGTTGTGAATTGCTTTGATCTCCTCACGCAAATATTCGGTTTCCGATGTGAGAGATTGAATTCGTTGTTCAGCCTCTATACGATCGTTGACATTCCGGAGAATAAGAGAGAAATACGAATTCCCTTCGATCATATAACGCGATATTGTTGCTTCGGCAGTAAAATGATCACCGTCATAACAGCACGCGTTTAATCCTCCGGCAATCCACATATGCTGCGTTGTTTTGCGGTGCATATCGAGATTTTTCATGAGTGATACAATTTTCTCATTACTTTCCTCAGTAAAGTATTTTTCAAACGATCGTCCATATAAATCAACAAATTTGCAATGAAATATTCTTTCAGTTGCAGGGTTGCAGTGTGTTATGATACGGTTTGCATCGAATTCAATTATTGCATCCATTGCGCTGTTGATTATGTTGGTGAGTTTAACCTCACGCTGCCGTATCTCTTCTTCTGCGTGGATACGTTGTAGCTCAGCCGCTGCCCGTGCAGCAAATATCTTAAACAGCGATATTGTGCGGGGATTGTCCGGCATGGGACGGATGTCAAGAACGGCAAGATGTCCGAGTATCGTTCCATCAGTAGCTTCAAGAGGTATACCGAGATAACTCACCGCTCCTATCGCGGTTAAATCGGGATCACGGGGAAAAAGATTGATTACATTTTTTGGAATGTGTATGAGACAATGATCGTCGATTACCGGTTCGCAAGGTGTGCCCGCTATATCATATTCATACTCATCGACGTAATGATCACCCAACCAGAATGCAAAGGCCCGAAGACGGCGGCTATCGGTCAGATATTCAGTGACCCATGCACCATGGGTGTGCAAAGCACTGCATAGATTTTTTACAAGCGAACGAAAGAAAAGCTCTCCCGTAGCTCCAGCCGTTCCTTCAAGTATAGCTCGTATCGCGGTATTCTCGTCAAACTCCTGAAGCGGCTGTTGGATTATGGTCGTCATGTCTGTATTTCCGGATTCGACCGTATAATATACATATTAATATCTTAAATACAAGAGGTGAATGGTGTATTTATAGAAAAGGGCCTGGATCTGTGAAACATTATATAGTAATATAAAAATGCTTCTTCCTGTTTAAACTCCCGGTATAAACACTTGAAATGGTAGAAAAACAGGCTTCATGAGTTTTGATAATGAGATCCACCTTAGTTACATTAATCCTGATTACCGGCAAGTTCAGGTATCACCGGTTCCGATTTCAATCTATCGACAATTGTCTGATATTCTTGATTTTTTCTGATATGACGGAAGGAATTGTCACTTGCAAGCAGCGTATAATCTCTCCACCCGCAGCGAACTGCACGATTGAGCATGTCGACTGTTTTTTGAGTCTCTCGCAGCAGTGCATAATATCCGGCCAATTCAAAAGCAAGCGATGCATCAGTATCAAACCATGAGAGATTAAAGTTATAATGCTCCTTATTGTTGAAAAGATATAATGCATCATTAAACGTTTCTTCCGCTTCTTTTTTCATGCCAATCCGGTAATATAATTTTGCAAGACATGCTTTCGCTCTGACCATATGAAAACCGATCCCCAGTGATTTGGGATGTTCGGATATAAGATCGATCGCTTTAGTATAGTGCTTCAGTGCATCGGCGTCTTCTCCGTGCAATGAATGCGCATATCCAATACCGCAATGCGTAAGCGCGATCATCGGGATCTTGTAAACATGTTCCAATGCCGTCAGTGTCTGAAGCGACTCTTCGAACGCAATCAATCCCCGGTCAATCTCTCCCTGATAACAATATGCATACCCGATAAGGGGATAAAATCCGATACAGCGCGGACCCTGAAACGATTGTTCTTGATCCAAGGTACGCGCATAGTAAAATATTTCCAAAGCCCTTGAATAATTTCCGTACATCATATGAAACCACCCGATAAACAAATAATTCCACTGATATGCCGGTTCGTTTTCCATTGACTGCTTAAACGCCTGTGTTGCTTCCGATAACATTTTAAAGTCATAGGAAACAACCACTTCGTATAAATAATTAGCAGCAAGGAAGTAATAAGCATAGTGGTTAAATGGATCCAAATCTACAGCACGCTTTCCGTGATAAACTGCTTTCTCCGAATTGTGCCTTCGTCCATATGCGTACGATAACCAGTGATGCGATTCTGCGAGCGTGTTATCAAGCTCAAGCGCTTTGTTAAGATATTCAATACCTTTATCGAGATCGGAAGGATCGGTTTTCGCGATATAATGAAAAATATAAGTGGTGCCGAGTCCCGAATAAGCAAGAGCATAATTCGGATCGCCGTCAAGTGCTTTTTGAAAATACTCACGCGCATCGGTTAACGATTTCGGATCGAACTTATAGAATAATTGTCTTCCCTTCGCGTACTGTTCATATGCGAATATTTTATTCGTGTGCGGTTGTTTTATGGTTTCTATTTCATCGGTCTTCACTTTCAGGTTAAGCGTATCCTTGAGGTTAAGAATAATGTTGTCCTGTAATTCAAATATATCATCCATCGATCCGTCTACTTTGGTGGAATGTATCAGATCACCCGTCGGGACATCGGTGAAGTGTGCCGTGATACGAATCCTACTTCCATTTTTTGATATGCACCCCACGCCATCCATCGAACGTTTTGTTTTTGTCCGATATTGATGACCTGCCGGTCGCTCAGCTTTTCATCGCTGTACTGCGCAAGAGATTTAAGTACTTTCTCCCGGCTTACGACACGCAATGATGAAATTTTCGAAAGATCAACCGTAACCGTTTCGGCAATACCGCCCGCAAGCCATTCGTCATCTCCGTGTCCGGTAATATTTTGAAAATCGATAACGGCAACTGACATTCCGTTTTGGTCAGGCTTCGATTCAGGTTTTTTAGAAGATACTTCTTCACCGATATATTTTTGCAGATCTTTTATAACAGATTGAAAAGAATCATACCGGGCGTCGGGTTCTTTTTCAAGCATGCGGAGTATACATTTTTCCAGTTCTTCGGATACATCGTCCCTGTATCGATCTATCGGGGACGGGGATTCGTTGAGAATCTGATACAATAATGCCGGCTCATAGTCACCCTGGAACGGAGCTTGACCGGTGAGCATTTCATACAGCACGACACCGAACGACCAAATGTCCGAACGGGCATCGAGTTCTCCCCCTTGAATTTGTTCGGGAGACATATACCGGGCGGTCCCGACCGTACTTCCGGATCTGGTAAGATTCATCGATCCTTTTATCTTCGCAAGCCCGAAATCCATCACTTTGATACGGTCCTTCGAATCGATCATGATGTTTTCAGGTTTGATGTCGCGGTGAACAATTCCTTTGTCATGAGCTACGGAGAGCGCTTCAGCGATTTGGATGGCGTACGATATCGCGGTGTCGATTGAAAGACCCCCCTGTAGTCCCCACTTGTCAAGGGGGGACGATGTGATATTATCGCGCAGGGTTACACCGTCAACATATTCCATCACGATGAATTGATTGCTGTCATGTTCATCGACATTGTGGATCGTACAAATGTGCGGGTGGTTCAGTGCTGCGGCGGCTTTGGCTTCGCGCGTGAAGCGCTGTTTGTCTTCTTCGGATTGTGTGAGATGGGGAGGGAGAAATTTTAACGCGACGGTGCGGTCGAGTTTGGTGTCGCGGGCTTTGTAGACTACTCCCATACCACCTTCACCCAATTTTTCAATGATCGTATAATGGGAAATGGTTTTACCTACCATAAGTAACTCCTCCCGCTTTCAGCGGGATCCGCAAAGTTGCATCCACT
>PWXV01000081.1 GCA_003568415.1 Ignavibacteriales bacterium | reverse complement strand
TTTTATAATCTATGAAAATTCACAACCACCTTGCCGGGGTGGCGGAATTGGTAGACGCACAGGACTTAAAATCCTGGGTCCTGCAAAGGACGTGCCGGTTCGACTCCGGCCCTCGGTACAAGGTTCCTAAATGTTCCACACTAAGTCTCACCGGCTATCGATAATCACAAAGACTATAATTACTATTGAGGCTCTCATGAAAGCACCTCTTCATTCTAATTTAATCATTATGTGTTTTGTGTTAATTTTTATTCCGGTTTTAATAACACAAGCACAGGATAATGAACCTATAACACCAACCGATATGTGGCAAATGGATCGTGTTGGGACCCCAAATGTTTCACCCGGTGGTGAAAAAGCCGCATTTACCGTGACATCGTACGATATCGATGAAAACAGAGGGACAACCAATATATATTTACTTCATCTTGATGGAAGTGAGCCATTCCAATTTACCCGTCACCGGGCTTCTGACAGTTCCCCAATTTGGAGTCCGGATAGCAAGAAGCTTGCATTTATATCCAGGCGAAACGAAGATACTGCCCAATTGTATGTAATACCGGTTAACGGTGGTGAGGCGCGGCAGGTTACAGATTTACCGGTATCAGTATCTTCACCACAATGGTTTCCTGATGGTAAGCGGATCGCATTCGTGGCTTCTGTCTTTCCCGAATACGACGGTGATTTCGACCGGTTAGAGGAGATGCTCAAGGAAGAGCGTGAAAGTAAAGTGACGGCAAAAGTAACAGAGGACAGGATCTATCGTCACTGGGATCGCTGGTTAATTGACGGGAAATATCCCCGCTTATTTTCCGTAGATATCGAAACAGGTGAGGTCGTTGATCTTATGCCCGGTACATCGATGTATTTTTCGATGATGGGACCCGCACAATATGATATATCGCCCGACGGTAATGAAATCGCAGCATCAATTAACAGTACTGAGCCGCCATACGAACGTCTTGATTATGATGTTTATTTACTGAAGACCGATGGCAGTGGTGAAATGGAAAATATAACCGAACATAACCCGGCAAACGATTCGAATCCCAGGTATAGTCCCGATGGCAGGACGATATTATACGGTAAACAACGATCAACGCATTTTTATGCAGATAAAGTACGCTTGGTTCGCTATGACCGCCGAAGTGGTGAACGGACAGTGTTGACGGAAGATATTGATCTTTCATTTCAGCAATGGCAGTGGTCGGAAGATAGCCGTACAATTTATTTCCAGGCTGAAGACAGGGCAAAGAAATCACTATTCTCCATTCCTGCAAACGGCGGTGAAGTCACCGAGATCTATAGAGGTGGCACGAATGACGGTGTACAGGTTGCAAGCAACAATCGGTTGGTATTTTCAAATCAGTCGTTTACTCATCCTTCTGAAATTGTAAAGATCAATCGAAATGGAGAGGGGTTTAAACAATTAACATTTTTTAACCAAGATATTCTTGACACTATCGCATTTGGTGAAGTGAAGGATGTTACCTATCAGGGAGCAGACGGTGCAGATGTTCAAATGTATATTATTTATCCGCCCGATTTTAATCCGTCAGAAAAATGGCCATTGGTACATATGATACACGGCGGGCCACATGGTATATTCGGTGACTTTTTCCATTTCAGGTGGAATGCACAGCTTTTTGCCGCACCCGGCTATGTCGTTGCAATGTCAAACTTTCATGGTTCGACAAGCTTCGGACAGGAGTTTGCAGAGTCGATACACGGCGCACATTCGGATAAACCCTACCGCGATATTATGAAAGCAACCGACTTTATGCTGGAACGCGGTTACATTGATGAATCACGAATGGCTGCCACAGGCGGTAGTTACGGGGGGTATATGGTAAGCTGGATCGCCGGCCATACTGACCGATTTGCTGCACTGGTTAATCATGCAGGAGTTTACAATATTATGGGTCAATTTGCATCGGATGTAACTGCCCATCGTGTTTATGCTTACAACGGTGCTCCGTGGGACGGACTCGAACGAATGCAGGAGTGGAATCCGGCTATTCATGCCGAAAACTTCGAAACTCCGATGCTTGTTATTCATGGAGAATTGGATTATCGTGTGCCAGTGACACAAGGACTTGAGGTATACGGTGTTTACAAGGGAATAGGTGCTGATGCACGGCTCGTATATTATCCTGACGAGAATCACTGGATTTTGACCCCTCAAAACTCGATTTTCTGGTATGATGAGCTATACGGTTGGCTCGACCGATATTTAGGAACGGGTGCATCCGAATGACTGTTATAGAAATAGTTAAAGATTATATAAATCACAATACCCAAACAAGTACAAATAGAGGAGTGAGTACATGACTTACCAACTTTTAACCCGAGGGATAGTAGCTTTGTTACTGGTGTTCTCTACCGGTTTTCTTTTTGCTCAGATGGAAGAAGAAGAATTCCAACAAATCTATGACGAATATCTTCAGATAAACCAACAACTGCAACAACTGCAGCAACAAGCTTTACAGGATGAAGAGATTGCGGGTTATGCTGAAGAATATTCGACTCTTGTCGATGCAAAACTCAGAGAAATTGATTCCCGCGCTGAGGAACTTGTCGATCAACGTGAGGAAACAATTGACCGAATTGAATCTGCACAACAGGAAGGAGATTTTGAAGGTATTCAGGAACTCCAGCAAGCATATGAGCAGATAAATCAGGAATTACAACCATTTATGCAGCAAGCTATGCAGGATCAGGAGGTACAGGAGCGCCAGCGAGAGCTTGAAGAAATGCTCATAAGCAAAATGGAAGAAATTGATCCGGAAACCGTTCCGCTGCTTAACAGAATGTCTGAACTTTCAGAAAAATTAGATCGAATGATGCAGCAGCAACAACAATAATTTACTGCTCCATAGTATAAACGGGTGGCCACCGTTGTGGTCGCCCGTTTGCTTTTTTGTGATACTTTCTCTGAGAGCGATATTCGAATGTAAACCGATATAAGTACAATCAAATAAACGAGAGGAGTGGGAGAATGACTTACCAACAAGTAATCAGTAGCGTCGTAGCATTGTTGTTTTTCTTTTCAACCGGCATTGTAGTCGCCCAGACACAGGATGAAGAATTTCAACAGCTCTACGAAGAATATCTCGAAATAAATGAACGACTCCAGCAGCTTCAGCAGCAAGCTCTGCAAAATGAAGAGGTTGCAGAACACTACGAAGAATATTCATCGTTTCTTGACGATAAAATAAGAGAGATAGATCCCGGTGCAAGCGATCTCATCCAGCAGCGCGAGGAAACGATTGAATCGATCGAAGAAGCCCAGATGGGGGGAGATATGGAGACAGCTCAGCATCTGCAGCAGGAGTATCAGCAATTAAACCAGCAGTTGCAGCCATATATGCAGCAGGCAATGGAAGATCCTGAGGTGCAGGAGCGACGGGATGAATTTGAAGAGCACCTGATCGATGAGATGGAGCAGATTGATCCCGAAGCAGTACCATTATTTAACAGAATGGAAGAGCTCTCCCGGGAATTGGACCGAATGATGCAGGAACAGCAACATTAATTCTGATTTAGCTGTCTATACCAGGCAAATATCCGGGGAAATTTAATAAACGGATATTTGCCTGTTTTAGTATCCTACCTGACAGGCTTAAAAGACTCAAAAAAATGAATTGACTAATTTTGCTAAAATACGTATATTTACTAATCTTATGACGTAAATACTGGAATTTTTGATCAATCGGGCGATTAGCTCAGTTCCAAAATGACTTCATTTAATGAGCGAAGCGAAATTAAATGATATGTCATTTTGAGAATCCCGATGAACGGAGTGAATCGGGATTGGTTGTCTGTTAGATTTTCTTTAACAAAGTAAGCTTTTAAACAAGAATCGGGCGGTTAGCTCAGTTGGTTAGAGCGCTACGTTGACATCGTAGAGGTCACTAGTTCGAATCTAGTACCGCCCACATAAAGATTATAATCGGAGCTGTCTCCGATTTTTTAATGTACATAATAATTTTATTTGAGGTGCATGGAAAAAATTAAACTTATACTTCCTGACGGATCAGAGAAAGAATTTCCAAAAGGGGTAACTCCATACAAAGTTGCGGAATCAATCAGCAAACGATTAGCCGATGATGCTCTTGCAGCATTGCATAACGATACTATAGTTGAGATGCATCGACCGATAGAAGATGATGGATCATTCCGCCTTCTTACCTTTGACGACCCGGAAGGAAAATATGTTTACTGGCACAGCACTTCACACGTAATGGCGCACGCGATTGAAGAACTGTATCCGGGTGCAAAGTTTGGTGTCGGGCCACCGGTTGAAAATGGATTTTACTATGATGTCGATGTTGATAAACGGCTCTCAGATGAGGATTTAAAACTCATCGAGAAAAAAATGCATGAGATCGTCGAGCGCGGTGAAAAATTTGAGCGCGAAGTTCTTCCAAAAGAGAAAGCGGTCGAATTCTTTAAAAAGAAAAATGACCCCTATAAACTCGAATTATTGGAAGATATTGACGGTAACAGTGAAATAGTAAGCTTATATCACGAAGGACAGTTTACCGATCTTTGCAGGGGACCACATCTTCCCAATACAAAGAAAATCAAACATTTTAAATTATTGAGTGTATCCGGTTCATACTGGCGTGGCAGCAGTGAACGCCAGATGTTACAGCGGGTCTACGGTGTCTCGTCGCCGAAGAAAAAATACATTGATGAATATCTTGAACGCCTTGAAGAGGCAAAGCGCAGAGACCACCGGAAACTCGGAAGAGAGCTTGATCTATTTATGTTCAATGAAATATCACCGGGTGCTCCGTTCTGGTTGCCGAAAGGTATGATTGTATTTCGCGAACTTGAAAAGTTTATCCGTGAAGAACTTGATGCTACCGGATATGATGAAATAAGTACACCGATTCTTGTAAAGAAAAAACTCTGGCAGCAATCGGGACACTGGGACCATTATCAGGAAAATATGTTTCTGCTTGATGTCGATGAAGAGACATTCAGCTTGAAGCCGATGAATTGCCCTGAGAGTACCTATGTGTATAAAAATAAGCTGCGGAGTTATAAAGACCTGCCGATACGGCTATCGGAAATCGGTCGATTACACCGTAATGAAATATCGGGTGCGCTCGGTGGTATGTTCCGTGTCCGGCAGATTACCATGGATGATGCGCATTTGTTTGTACGACCGGATCAGATTCTTGATGAAATTGATAAACTGTTAGAATTGATTACCAAAGTGTATGTGATATTTGGGTTTGAGCCGCAGTTCAGTCTCGCAACTCGACCCGAAGATTCGATGGGTGATCCTGCATTATGGGAGAAAGCAGAACACTCCCTTGAGGAAGCTTTGAAACGAAATCAAATTGATTTTGCGCTGAAAGAAAAAGACGGAGCTTTCTACGGACCCAAGATCGATGTGCAAATACATGACGCACTCGGCCGGCAGTGGCAGCTTGCGACCATTCAGCTCGACTTTCAGATGCCCGAACGGTTTGATCTTGAATATGTTAATGAAAGCGGCGGCCGTGATCGTCCGGTGATGATTCACCGCGCGGTTTTCGGTTCATTTGAGCGGTTCATCGGAATTTTAGTCGAGCATTTTGCCGGCGCATTCCCGACCTGGCTGGCACCTGTTCAGGTTGCGGTTCTCCCGATCAGCGATGCTCACCATTCATATACGGCAGCTGTTGAGCAGCGGTTAAAAGAGGCAGGCATACGGGTAGAATCCGATCTGCGAAACGAAAAAATCGGTTATAAAATCCGTGAATGGGAAACTCAGAAGGTGCCTTATATGCTTGTGGTCGGTAACAAAGAAGTGGAAAATAAAACCGTCTCTGTTCGGAAGCATCATGAAGGAGACACAGGTTCACAGGATCTTGAAGAATTTGTTACCACCATTGCAAATGAAATTAAGACGAAACAATTGTAGAACTACATAAGGAGACTATCTTATCAAAGAGAAGCGGTTACGGGGGAATGACGAAATTCGTGCCCCAAAAGTCCGGTTAATCGATGAAAATGGTCAGCAGCATGGTATTGTGCTGATACAGGAAGCAATACGATTAGCGGAAAACAGAGGATTCGACCTGATCGAAATATCACCAAATGCCAATCCTCCTGTTTGTAAACTGCTCGATTATGGAAAATATCGGTACGAGCAGATGAAAAAAGAAAAGCTGCAGCGAAAGCACCAGCAGCAGACTCAAGTGAAGGAAATTCGGTTACACCCCAATACCGATGATCACGATTTTGAGTATAAAGCGAGGCATGCACGAAGATTTTTAGAAGAAGGTAACAAGGTAAAAGCTACGGTTATTTTTAAAGGCAGGGAGATCACGTATAAAGATCAGGGTGAGGAAATTCTTCAACGGTTATTAGAAAAAGTTGAAGATGTAACCAAAGTTGAACAAAAACCGAAAATGGAAGGCCGGAGTATGATTATGATGTTGGCTCCGGAAAAGAAAAAAGGAACCGGTAAAAAGAACTAATATTTTTGTATTTATCAGAGGGAAGCATCATGCCAAAGATGAAAACAAACCGGGGCGCTGCGAAAACATTCAAGCAAACTGCGTCCGGTAGATTTAAGCGTGTGAAAGCGTATAAAAGTCATATTTTAACAAAGAAATCGCGAAAGCGAAAACGTAACTTGCGTAAGTCAACGCTTGTCCATACGACGAACGAAAAAAGCGTTCGCCGTATGCTGGGAATGTAATAAGTAACTGTAATTAAAAATTGACTAAAGCAGGAGAAAATTCTCATGCCACGATCACAAAATAATGTCGCTGCCCGAAAGCGAAAAAAGAAGGTGCTGAAACAAGCCAAAGGTGCGTTCGGGGCGCGAAGTAAAGTATACTCGGTAGCAAAGCATCACACAGAAAAAGCGATGCAGTATTCATACCGGGATCGTCGCGCCAAAAAACGCTCCTTCAGACAGCTATGGATAACCCGCATCAATGCTGCGGCCCGTATCAATGGTACAAGTTATTCACGATTGATGGAAGCTATCAACAAAAAAGACATGCAAATAAACCGTAAAGTGCTGGCTGATTTAGCAGCAAATCATCCTAAAGCATTTACCGAAGTTGTAAAGTTTGCATTGTCATAATTCGGGTAAACTCCCATTACAGATCATAAGACCAATCCGCATTGGCGGAGTGTGTGATGTAGTAATGGGAGTTTTTATATACTACCTATGCCCGCATGAATTACTACCACTGAATCTTCAGGATGCAACGAATGAATCTAGACAGTAACTCCGTATACGAAACAATTGAAAATGTAAAGACCGATATTCAAACTGTCTCATCGAAGGATGAGCTTGAACAATTCAGATTGAAATATCTCGTGCGGAAAGGAATTATTCAGCAGATGTTCGAGGGAATAAAATCTGCCAGTCCTGATGAACGTCCGCAGCTTGGGAAGGCATTAAACGAACTCCGGCAAACCGCTCAGAAACTTTTCGATGAGAAAAAACAGGAACTCGAACAATCGAAAACACTGACCCGCGATAAACTCGATCTCACGATTCCCGGTCGAAGGCGGTCGGTCGGTACGAAGCATCCGGTAACACAGGCACTTGATGATATGACCAATATCTTCAAATCGATGGGGTTTGCCGTTGCACTCGGGCCGGAGATTGAAGACGATTTCCATAATTTTGAAGCTTTAAATTTTCCTCCCGATCATCCTGCCCGTGATATGCAGGATACATTTTTTCTCGACCAAACAGCTCTTTTACGAACCCATACATCGCCGGTCCAGGTTCGGGTGATGATGAATCAGAGACCACCGATCCGGCACGTTATGCCCGGCAGAGTGTATCGGAATGAGGCAATTAGTGCGCGAAGCTATTGTATGTTCCATCAGCTTGAAGGACTGGCTGTTGATGAGAATATTACCTTTGCAGAATTAAAAGGAACCCTTGCAATATTTGCAAAGAAGTTTTTTGGCTCAAGCGTGAAATATGTATTCAGGCCCAGCTTCTTTCCGTTTACAGAACCGAGCGCAGAGATGGATATATCCTGCTTTCTGTGTAAAGGAAAGGGATGCCGTGTCTGTAAACACACCGGTTGGCTTGAAATTCTTGGATGCGGTATGGTAGATCCGAATGTTTTTAAAGCGGTTGGATATGACCCGGAGAAAGTGACAGGCTATGCATTCGGTATGGGAATCGACCGTACGGCATTATTACTATACGGTATTGATGACATTCGTATGTTGTATGAGAATGATGTCCGTTTACTTAATCAATTCGCTTAATAATTATGAATATATCATTTAACTGGCTTCAGGATTACATTACGATACATGAATCACCGGAAGAAATTGCCGGGCGCTTAACAATGGCAGGGCTCGAAGTTGAGGCGATACGATCGACGCGAGAAACCTATGCCAATTTTGTTGTCGGGAAGGTGCGGGATGTACGACAGCATCCTAATGCAGATCGGTTAACGGTGTGTGATGTGTATGACGGCAAACAGACTCACACGGTCGTTTGCGGAGCGCCGAACGTTGCAACGGGTCAGAAAATAGTATTTGCCCGCGTTGGTTCGGTAGTACCGGCTAATGGCATGCACGTTAAGGAAGTGGAAATTCGTGGCCAGAAATCTGCCGGTATGATATGTTCCGAGTATGAACTCGATCTCGGAGAAGATCATGAGGGTATACTTGTGCTGTCTGATGATGCCGAACCCGGAAAACAGTTTTCTGAGTACTACTGGAACGGTGATGTAGTTTTTGAAATCGGAATTACACCAAACCGACCGGATTGTCTCTCGCATATCGGTGTTGCCCGTGATATTGCCGCTTTATATAAACGTCCGTTGCGGATTCCAAAAATCAAATTGAGTGAATCCCGGAAACCGGTGAAGTCCGCACTTACTATTGATATACAAGATAAAGAACATTGTCCGCGTTACGTCGGACGCCTTATAGAAGGGGTGACGATCGGCGAATCACCCGACTGGATGCAGCGCAGATTGAAAATGATTGGCGTTCGCCCGATTAATGCTGTTGTTGATGTCACCAATTATGTTATGATGGAATACGGCCAACCGCTGCACGCATTCGATTTTGATTTAATCCATAACGGAAAGATTGTTGTCCGTCTCGCAAATGACGGAGAAAAATTTGTGACACTTGATGAAAAAGAACGTACCCTAACAAAGAATAACCTGTTAATCTGCGATGCAAAGCAGCCTGTTGCATTAGCAGGTGTTATGGGTGGGATGAATTCGGAAATCAATAATGAAACGACATCGGTGCTTATAGAAAGTGCATATTTTGCTCCGTCCTCAGTTCGGCACACATCCAGGCAACTTGGTTTAGTGACTGAATCGTCATATCGTTTTGAACGAGGTGTGGATCCATCACGAACTGCTGAAGCCGCCGATCGGGCTGTACAACTAATACAACAACTGACCGGTGGTACAATGTATCGCGGACGGGTAGATGCATATCCGAAAAAAATTAAACCAATAAATATTCCATTCCGTAATAAACAGGTTGAAAGGGTACTGGGTATTGCAATTCCTGCTTCATCTGTGAAAAGTATTTTGAAACGCCTTGGCGTCGAAGTAAAGGAATCGAAGAAAAAAGGAGAATGGCGTTGTGTTGTCCCAACGTACAGACCCGACATTGAGCGGGAAATTGACCTGGTTGAGGAGATCGTTCGTGTATATGGTTTTGATAATGTGCCGGCACAGGAAACCGCTGCAATACGATTTACTGCCGACGATGTCCGGCCGGGGATACATGAACGAATACGGGAATGGTTTGTCGGTGCAGGTTATAATGAAGTTGTGTGCAATAGCATGGTACCCGGTACGTGGAATATCTTCACCGGTAAACCGGCGGTCACCGTGAACAATCCGCAAAATCAAGATATGACTGATCTGAGGACTTCATTGATTCCGGGAATGCTGCAAGTAGTGGGTCATAACATGAACCGGGGAAATCATAGTTTACGACTTTATGAGATTGGACACATCTTTTCCCATGATCCGTTTCCCGGATCGAAAAACTATATACAAAATTATCATGAAGGTGAGACGATAGCCATAATGCTCACAGGGGCGAGAAATCCGGAAGATTGGTCATTAAAAGATGCCACCTATGATTTCTATGACCTCAAGGGAGAGGTCGAATCCCTGGAAAGCAAATTTAATCTTGACAAAATAGAATATAATATTTATAATACCAATAGTAATACTTTAATTGACGAAGCGGTTGGTATTGAATTTAAAGGAATTTCGCGGGGATACTTCGGGAAAGTTTCAAAAGAAGTCCTGAAATCGTTTGATATTGAAGTTGATGTTTATGCGGCTGAGATAGATCTTGAACTGTTTAGCGAATTTTCTCATGTTGAGAAAAAATATAGTGAAGTTCCAAAATATCCGCCGGTTCATCGTGATTTGGCATTTATTCTTGATGAGAAGGTAACATATCACGAGCTTGATCAGATTGTTAGGGAGAGCGGACAACCGCTGGTTGATAATGTATCATTTTTCGATATATACCGGGACGACAAGATTGGCAACGATAAGAAAAGTATTGCGATTTCATTGGAAATGTTGTCTAAAGAAAAAACACTGACACAACCTGAGATTGAGGAGACATTGTCAAGAATTGTGAAAGCTGTTGAAAAAAATCTTGGTGGTGTGTTGCGATCATAATGTAAGTATCAACTACTAAGTAGCAATAGCGGTGAGCGAACAACAAGAAAATAATATACTGACCGAAGATATCCAGCGACTGGAAGTAACGCTCCGCGGTCTGTGGGAAAAAACCAATAAAGCTGCAGAGACAATCCAATTGCTTCGGGAACAAAAACGCGAACTCATGAATCAGGTTCATGAGTTGGAGCAAAAAGTAAAAGACCTGCATGCTAAGTTAGAACAACGTGATGACGAAATGCAGCTCCTGCATCAACAACTTCAGGATATAAGGAGTAATGGTCTCGGAGTGATGGACCAGGAAGAAAAAGAAGAACTTCGGCAGCAAATTATTGGTTTATTAGATAAGATTAATTCACACTTGTAAAAAACTGTTGTTGCAGCACACAACCGGTGCGGCCATTACTGTATCGCTCATATATTAAGACAAGCGAGGAACAGTGAAAAGTCTACGAGTTAAAATATTTGGTTCTGAATATCCGTTACGGGGCGAAGATGAAGAGCTAACCCAACGGGTCGCGACATATGTAGACCAGATGATTGAGCGAGTTCATGAGAAAATACCCGATCAGCCTCCATTAACAATTGCGGTCCTTACCGCTTTGAATGTAACTGAAGACATGATGAAAGATAGAGAAAAAAGCCATATTGTATTACAAAATATTAATGGTGAATTGGAGAAGATGACGCAACACCTGTCTGATGTTATTGATGACAATGGGGAATGATCGATAGTATAGTTATGTAAAATCGCTGGTGTTCTTTTTTATAGCAGTGTGCACGGGTATAACCGCACAGTGCAGCCGCAGCAACATTTAAATGAAGAACTAACAGTCTCATTTACAGGGAGCTTGACTCAAGGCGTTGACTGCAGGCCACATTCGTTTTCCGATTATTCGGGAATAGAATCAGCTGTCTGTTGACAGTTGACAGTGGAAGCAGAATTCGTTCTGGCAGGTTCCCACACTGTCTAGAAGCAGTTCTTCCAGACAATGACTGCGGTTGTGTTTGTGCGGTTTTTTTTATATTCCATTACAGAGTTACGAGAATATTCGTACCGGAGGAAATATGGATTTACTTGTAATGATCCTAATTGCTGTAGCCGGACTTGGTATCGGCGCAGGGATCGGCTGGAAGCTTCGATTGCGATCGGAGCAGAATACCGTTCAGTCGGCAGAAATTAGGGCACAAAAAATACTTGAAGATGCAGAAAAAGAAGCAAGCACCTTAAAACGTGAAAAGATTTTAGAGGCAAAAGACGAATGGTATAAGAAAAAGCAGGAGTTTGATGCCGATGCCTCCCGGCAACGAAATAAACTGCAAGCTCAGGAGAAACAGCTCATAACGCGTGAACAAAATCTTGAGCGGAAAATGGAGTTGTTCACAAAAAAAGAAAAAGGCTTGCAGGAACTCGAACAGGATTTACAAAAGAAAATCGAACAGGCCCGGAAGCATGAGCATCAACTGGATGCATTAATCTCCGAACAAAATAACCGGCTTGAGCGCATCAGTTCCATGACCGTCGATGAAGCGAAGAAGATGCTCTATGAAAACCTGATTAGCGAAGTGAAAGCTGAGGCAGCTCAGTATATTCGGGAGATTCGCGATCAAACCAGAATCGATGCGAAAAAGGAAGCTCAAAAAATTACTATACAAGCGATTCAGCGAACAGCGGTCGATCATTCCGTCGAAACAACCGTGAGTGTGTTAAATATTCAAAGCGATGAGATGAAAGGACGGATCATCGGTAAAGAAGGCCGTAATATTCGCGCATTTGAAGCAGCGACCGGTGTCGATGTTATTGTCGACGATACTCCCGAAGCGGTTATACTTTCAGGATTTGACGGATTCCGCCGCGAAGTTGCCAAGATAGCGCTTGATAGGTTAATATCCGACGGGCGTATACATCCCGCTCGTATTGAAGAAGTTGTTGGCAAGGTCCGCGAAGAACTTGAGGAAGAAACTGTCAAGATAGGTGAGAATGCCCTCATTGAACTGGGACTCCATGGTGTCCAAAACGATTTGTTGAGATTACTCGGGAAAATGAAATTCCGGTCAAGTTATGGCCAAAATATGCTTCAGCACAGTATCGAGGTAGGTTACCTTACCGGATTTATGGCTGCTGAACTCGGTCTTGATACAACCCATGCAAAACGGGCAGGATTATTTCACGATATCGGAAAGGTGGTTGAACAAAATGTTGAGGGACCGCACGCTTTAATCGGTTATGAACTTGCCAAGAAATACAATGAACATCCGGCTGTGGCTAACGCAATCGGTTCCCACCACGAAGATATTCCGATGGAAACGCCGATTGCTGCATTAGTCCAGGCAGCCGACTCGATCAGCGGCGCACGGCCCGGTGCACGACGTGAATCGGTCGAGGCATATGTCAAACGACTTGAAAAACTTGAAGACCTCGCCCGGTCGTTTAAGGGTGTTGCCAACAGCTATGCAATACAGGCCGGTCGTGAAATACGGGTCGTGGTTGAGCCCGATAAAATTGATGATATCCTCGCAGACCAATTATCACATGACATTGCCGCAAAGATTCAAAAAGAGATGGAGTATCCCGGGCAAATTAAGGTTACCGTGATTCGAGAAGTGCGGTCTGTTGCACTCGCTAAATAAATCTGATACAATGTTACGAATAGGTATTACCGGCGGATACGGCAGCGGAAAATCTACAGCCGCACAATTCTTTGAGAAAAAGGGATATCCGGTACTATACGCTGATCCGCTTGCGAAACGGCTGATGACAGAAGACAAAAACATTCGCTCGAAACTTAGCACGCTTCTCGGTACTAATACCTATAACCCTGACGGATCCCTCAATAGGCAGTATGTGGCAAATACTATTTTTTCCGATCACGGGAAAAAGCGTGCATTGGAACGTATCGTCCATCCCGCCGTACTTGCATATATAGATAATTACTTCTCAAAGCTTGAGCAGCAGCAAAAAAAAACTTTCGCATTCATTGAAGCTGCATTGATATTCGAATCCGGTATGGAAAAAATGCTCGATTATGTTATTGTTGTTTCTGCTCCGGAGGAGCAGCGTGCACGACGAATTGCAAAACGCGATGGAGTTTCAGAGGAGGAAATTCGCAAAAGAATGGCGGCACAGCATTCTGAAGTACATCTTAAAACAAAAGCGGATTTTGTAATTGAAAATAAAGGTGATATTGACTACCTATACGAACGGTGTACATTCCTTGAACAACTCTTTCATTCCCTGGAAACTACAAAATGAATATAAAAGAATTAGAATCAAAACATTTTTTCCAAACATATAAGCGCTTCCCGGTAGAAATATCTCACGGTGACGGGTGTTACCTTGTTACGAAAGACGGAAGGCGTATACTGGATTTCTTTACCGGGCTTGCAGTCAGTGCGCTCGGACACGGGAATCCTGATGTGCTTGAGGCGGTTACCAAACAAATCAGCAGATACCTTCATCTTTCAAATTTTTATCTTCAGGAAACACAGGTTGAACTTGCACAATCTCTGCTGCGTGCAAGCAATTATGACCGGGTGTTTCTCTCGAACAGCGGGACCGAAGCGATTGAAGGCGCTGTAAAACTGGTCAGGCGCTGGGGAAAAACACAGAAAAAACATACACTCGTTTCACTACTCGGTGCCTTTCACGGACGTACCATGGGATCGCTTTCAATCAGCGGAAGAAAAAAATACCGGGAAGGATACGACCCATTTTTACCGGGTGTAAAACATATCGAATTAAACGATGTCGAAACACTTGAACAAGCTGTCAATAATGAGACCGCGGCGTTTTTCTTTGAACCTATACAGGGAGAAGGGGGAGTACGACCTGTAAGCGAGGTGTTTGTTAAGAAACTTGTTGAACTCCATGATAAGTATGGTTTTTTGATCGTAGCTGATGAGATCCAAACAGGTATTGGCAGAACCGGAAAATTTCTCGCATGTGAGCATCTTGGAATAAAACCTGATATTACCATAGTTGCAAAAGCTCTCGGTGGCGGGTTACCTGTGGGAGCGCTCCTGGCAAGAGAGGAATTAAATCAATATTTCCCTCCCGGTTCCCACGGCACAACATTCGGGGGTAATCCGGTAGCGTGCGCAGCCGGCACTGTTGTAGTGAATAAAGTTTCAGAGGAACAGTTTATCAAGGATGTTGGCGAAAAAGCATCTCGTTTGCGGGATGAACTGGAAACCCTGCAGAAGCAATATCCGTCGATAATCAAGGAGATTCGTGGTTTAGGTTTAATGCTCGGTGTCGATTTACATACTACGGGTGCGCCGTTTGTCGAGTGGTTTCTTGAAAAAGATGTGTTCATTAACTGTACTGATCAGACGGTGTTACGATTATTACCGCCGCTGGTGATCGGAGAGAAAGAGATCGAGGAGTTTATCAGAGTGTTTGAGGAAATTTTGAAAACTTCATAATCAATAGTAAAAAGGGACGCTCAAATGAGCGTCCCTTTTTATAATTACAACACACTGTTGATAGATGTACCTTATACTCACCAACAGTTACTTAATAAATACCATTCGTTTCGTTTGTACGAAACTATCCGCCTGTATGCGGTAGATGTATACACCGCTGCTGACGAGTTGTCCGTTTGTATTTCGTCCATCCCACGTTGCAGTATATGTTCCCGCACCCAATGATTCATTAACCAGTTGTGTCACTTCGCGGCCGGTAATGTCATATACAGTAAGCGTTACGTTTGAACGCTCTGGTATTGAGAACTGGATCTGCGTTGTCGGGTTGAACGGGTTCGGATAGTTCTGGGCGAGTGTGTATTCTCTCGGAACATCCGGAGTATTTTCAAATCTGACACTCGTTATGTTTTCAATCGATTTCTGGAGCAATGCAACGACATATTTCGGATTGTGAATACCGAGACTTTTATCGTTTCGTACATATAGATAATTCCAGTACGCACCTTTTTGTTCGATATTGTCGTTATCAAGGAGCTGCCAATCGATTGTAGGGTCACCAACCGGCGGTAGTGCTTCTGCAAGCATATTCAACAATCCCTGAACTTCTTCAGTAAACGGCTGCACTGTACCGGTCATGTTGTAGTCAGCACCCAGAATATCATCGAAGCTTGTAATACCGGCATGGCACGTATTACATGCCTCAACCAGGTCATATTCAGTGCCTTCAACATCTGCCTTCATATTCCAGGAGTGGTCGCCCATTAGGTTACGGAGATCACCACCTGCCGTAGCCATATGGCAATCGGCACAGGAGTTACCCTGGTTTAAGTGTGCTGCGCTTGTGGGTAAATCAGTATCAAAGTCGTATCCACCTTTACCGAGCATTACATCTGTAGAGCCAACGTAATGCGGACCCCAGCGCATGTATAGGTCTGTATCCATTACCATATTGTAACCGTCGCTGCGATATTTATGGCAATCGGTACAGGTTGCACCGGCTCCAAAAATTTCAGGATCATATGCAAAACCACCTGCAAGCGTATCTGCTGCTGCCGGAGCTTTACGCAATCCACCGGCGTGGGGATCGTGACATGCTTCGCACGTAATATCTACAAATGTCTCGGGTCCATATACATCGGATGATGTATTAGTTCCTTCACCCTTTGTGAAATTCACGTATGCCCGTCCGTCGTGACAGCGTACACAGTCATTCAAGCTGTTTGAGCCATCGCGGTTCATGAATGACCCGGACCAAACGGCATCAATGTGTCCGCTTCTTCTGAAGGAGTGGAATTGCGCTGAAGGACGTGTTGCGTCATGGCACGACATACATGATTCCGAAGTATAAGATACCTTTAGCAGATCTTTGTTGCCTGTGTCATCGCGGTGTAAACTACCGGCACCGTGACAGCTTTCGCAGCCAACAGTTGCAACTTGAGCAAATTCCGGATGGTCATCGACTAATTGCTGGAAGTTGCCCGGCTCAGTAACCTCTGGAAATTCCCACCCGACTTCGGCTTTCATAGAAAAGTAACTACCGCTGCCTAAATCTTCTTCTGACAAACCGGTTGTTGCTGTTCTCTGTCGACCGGCGCCGAATCCAGGTACTTCACCGTCAATACCACGCTGGAAGATAGTTGCGTGGTCTGATGTTACCCAGGCATCCCGTATTCCTGAGTGACACGTTCCGCATTTTGGGAAATCTCCAGCTATACCACCAACACCACCGGCTCCGAGGTACATGTTTGCTGAAAGAATGCGATCTGTCTGGGCAGTACCCGATGCCGTTGTGATTTCAAGCTGGACGTGGTATTCACCAACGCTGTCTGCAACGAAATAATAAATATCATCTGCCACATTAATTAATT
>PWXV01000248.1 GCA_003568415.1 Ignavibacteriales bacterium | reverse complement strand
TAGTTGGCTCCACAGGCAGGACTCGAACCTGCGACCCAGCGGTTAACAGCCGCTTGCTCTACCAACTGAGCTACTGTGGAATATGTTTTAATTCTAAGCCCATTTGCCTCCGCAGGCCCACCTACGTCCGTTTCACGGACTTCGGTGGGTAAACAGGCTCCCGTAAAACAACATCGGGATCGGGATAACAGCCGCTTGTTCGAATTTGGCTTGCGAAAGCGAAGTTTGAGCAATTGTTTTTTAATCAATGACCCCGATGCTTTTTATCGGGGGAATTAACTGCCAAATTCAGAAACCCGCTACGCGGGTTCATTGAAAACAATCCCGGGAAGCGGGGCTCTACCAACTGCCTGCCCCGCGTTGTTAGCGGGGAGCTACTGTGGAACATCCCTATTTCGTACAGAAAGGAAGTCTATTCACGGACTTCCTTCATTATGAACTGATAAGATACCTAAAAAAAAGGGATTTGTCAAGATTGCATTTGTGCGCTTGATCAATTAATCTCAGTAAGATTTATCTAATATTATATGAAACCCGGCACCTTGACAATAGAACTCCATTTGTATATATTTTTAATAGTAATAATGCTGTATTTTTAGTGAAACTAATTCACTGGATCGCTCGTTTTAATACTAAGATCACTATCCAATTGTTTTTTAATCAATGACACCGGCGTTTTTTGTCGGGGGAATTAATCACTCTAAAATTATAAGGTTAAATTCATGGAAGGTAACTTCTCAAACAGAGTTCAGGACGTAATTCGATTAAGCAGAGAAGAAGCACTGCGTCTTGGTCACGATTATATCGGTACCGAACACCTGCTTTTAGGAATCATTCGAGAAGGTGAGGGGGTTGCTGTAAAAATTCTCAGAAACCTTGGAGTGAATCTTTACAAACTCAAAAAAGCCATTGAGGATACCGTTCGGACCTCAGGCGATACATTAACTATCGGCAATATCCCGCTTACAAAGCAAGCTGAAAAAGTTTTAAAAATTACCTATTTAGAGGCAAAACTCTATAAATCTGACGTTATCGGTACAGAACATCTTTTACTTTCGCTATTGCGGGATGATGATAATATTGCCGCTCAAATTTTGCACCAGTTTAATGTCCATTACGATATTGTACGGAATGAATTGGACAATATTATCAGCGGTAAACCATCAAATCCGCCTCAGGGACAGGCACAGGGACATGGCCACGAGTCCCGTCGCGGTGGAGCCGGTGAACGTCAGCAGCAGCAACAACAAGAAAAATCGAAAACTCCGGTTCTCGATAATTTCGGCCGCGATTTGACGAAACTTGCCAATGAAGACAAACTTGATCCGGTAATAGGCCGCTCCCGGGAGATCGAGCGGGTGGCACAGGTTCTAAGCCGGAGAACAAAAAACAACCCGGTACTCATCGGGGAACCCGGCGTCGGAAAAACTGCTATTGCAGAAGGACTCGCACTGCGCATAATTGAGAAAAAAGTCTCCCGCGTATTACACGATAAACGGGTTGTCACACTCGATCTGGCCGCTCTGGTTGCCGGTACGAAATACCGCGGACAATTTGAAGAGCGTATGAAGGCAGTAATGAACGAGCTTGAAAAAGCCAACGATGTGATTCTGTTCATCGACGAGCTGCATACCATTGTTGGAGCCGGGGGAGCGAGTGGTTCGCTCGATGCGTCAAATATGTTTAAACCGGCGTTATCGCGCGGCGATATTCAATGTATCGGTGCTACTACGTTGAATGAATACAGACAGTACATAGAAAAAGACGGTGCCCTCGACCGGCGATTCCAGAAAATTATGGTCGATCCGACAACCGTTGATGAAACTATTGAAATTCTCACGAATATCAAACACAAGTATGAAGAACATCATGGTGTTTCATATGCCGATAAAGCGATCGAGTCGGCTGTACATTTAAGCGACCGGTATATTACCGACCGGTTCCTGCCCGATAAGGCCATTGATGTTATGGATGAATCCGGCGCACGCGTTCATCTTGATAATATTATTGTTCCAAAAGAAATACTTGATCTTGAAGAAGAGGTCGATAAAATCAAGGTGTCGAAGAATCAGGTGGTAAAGAACCAGAACTTTGAAGAGGCAGCCCGGTTGCGTGATCTTGAGAAGAAGTTACTCAGTGATCTCGATATTGCAAAACGTGAGTGGGAGCTTAAATCAAAAGAAACAATTTATGATGTTACCGAAGAAAATGTAGCCGACGTGGTTGCTATGATAAGCGGTATACCTGTCAACAAAATCGCGGAATCAGAATCTGAAAAACTCCTCAAGATGAGCAAGAATCTGAAAAAACAAATTATCGGACAGGATGAACCGATCGATAAACTTTCTAAAGCGATCAGACGGGCGCGGTCAGGTCTGAAAGACCCGAACCGTCCTATCGGCTCATTTATTTTCCTCGGACCCACCGGTGTCGGAAAAACCGAGCTTGCTAAGGTGCTTGCGCGATATCTATTCGACTCCGAGGAAGCGTTGATACGAATCGATATGAGTGAATATATGGAGAAGTTCAACGTATCACGACTAGTGGGTGCGCCTCCCGGATATGTCGGGTACGAGGAAGGCGGTCAATTGACCGAGAAAGTAAGGCGCAAACCATATTCAGTAGTGCTGCTTGATGAAATCGAGAAAGCCCCCCCTGATGTGTTTAACATACTATTGCAGGTATTGGATGACGGTATTCTTACCGACAGTCTCGGTAGGCGTATCGATTTCAAAAATACGATATTAATTATGACTTCTAATATCGGTACGAAGGATATAAAACAGGGTGTCGCGGGAATAGGGTTTGGTGCACAGACCGATGAGGAAACCCAGTACACCTCGATGAAATCGAAGATTGAGGATGCCGTTAAACGGGTATTCAATCAGGAATTCATAAACCGTATAGACGATATTATCGTATTCCACAGTCTCGATAAGAAAGATATAATGCAGATCATCGATATTGAGATGGCGGATCTGCTGAAAAGAATGAAGTCGAGAAATATAAAGGTGCAACTGACACGCGGCTCCCGTGAATTTCTCGCCGATAAGGGATTCGATCCACAGTTCGGTGCACGACCGCTGCGCCGGGCAATACAGCGGTATATTGAAGATCCGGTTGCCGAAGAAATGATGAAAGGTAAATATGGCGATAATAGTGTCATCAAAGTAACGGCGAGCAGAAAGGGCGATGAGCTGAAGTTTAAAGAAGCAAACAAAGAAATAATTGAACAACGAAAGAAAGAACGGGAAGAGAAAAAGCAGCAGAAGAAGCAGGAGCAGCAAGAACTTGAAGAGAAAAATGCTGACGCCTGATTAGAGCGTACTTCCGTATCACGAATATTTATCAGGTAGACCTGACAGGCTTGACAAACCTGTCAGGTCTTTTTTTTGATTATTGTTGTATCTGTGGTCCTTTCGGTTTATATACAGCCGCACCGATTAACCCGCCGATAATACCGAATACTACCGATGTAATCAAGCTCATTAATAATCCAAAAGCGTTGATAGGTGATTCCCGTGCACCTTCCATCATTTCATCGTATGCTTCAGGAGGTAAATCCATACCGATTGATTCAATAAACTGAATAATGAGGTTCATGGTAGCTTCGGTTGCGATGGGACCGAATACAACATAGATTAACGCCGACAGCAATGTGGCGATAATAAATCCGAACACACCCGCGAGTGCGCCGAGTGCCAGTCCGTCGCTGGCCTGGAGGGGAGGCATATTGGGTGTGAGCTGGTCTTTATAGAAAAATACCGCGAGAAATCCACCGAGGATGATCCCCGCACAGCAGAGACAATTAATAAGATTGAGAAATGGAGTAGCACTGATTAATCCCATTACTGCGCCGCCTATCAGTGCCGGCACCATTTTGGATGGTTGTTCAATTGGTGATGAGGGAGTGCTCATTTGGTCATAGGTCATACTGATCCTCCGTGTTTTTTAATGAAAGTATATGAAGTTTTCTGTGTGGTGAGTTGATGTCCAGCTTCGATAAATATTGGAATTAGCAATAGTGCAGCACCAAATCCAAATAAACCACCGCTTAGTATTCTGGATATAGCTGTAGAACTATAACCGGTAGCCCAGCTTGCACCAACATCCACGACCATCGGCACGGCAAGCAGTATGATGTAATACCGGTATGATGTAATTGATATCGTATACTGACGAAATAAAGGATACAGTAAAGCGCCGCCTAAGAATGCTGTATACAACGCGGTGCATCGGATACATACTGCAAGTGGTGAGCCGTGAATATGAAACGTATGATCCGATAGCTGATGACATACCTGATTATAAACGGAGTAGAGAAAGGCAGCCGTTTGTTCGGTTACAAGGAATGGCGTAACATATATACCTGTACACCACAACAAAGAAAAACCGAGAAGTATGAAATACGGCAAGCGTCCTGTCATAATACAACCGATAGTTGAATGATTTTACTGATATGATGATTTGAAATAGTGTGCATAGATTGCAGTTAAAATGAGGCTCAATCAATTTTCAATTCTTTCCCCCTCAATTCTTTTGTGATTATAAGATGTTTTTCGACATCGGTTTATCAGATTTATGATTTGTAAAGGTTTATACTTTATTACCAGGATTCAGCTGTTGAGCATACTTTTTTCTGACTACAAGACCAAATATAAACCAGAATAAACCCAAACCGATGGCTGCCGGACTTTTAGTGAAAGTACTTATTAGAATAAAAAATACGGCAAGGAGGAAAAAGGCATTCCCGGAATATACAAACTTATGCATTGAACCCTCCAAAAATTCCAAAGATACAAGAATTTAAAATGATAATGTAATAATACGATAAATTCAAGTTATATGTTGCATTTCGGGGGCGATATCTATATATTTTTTTATACCCGAAAATTATTGACATATCTCATTCTAAAGATAAGGTGACCAATGCCGCAAACACTTGATGTCCGTTCGAATTTTTTAGCACTTCCGAAAGAACATGCACAGTATGATACAGCTAAAATTGTTGTCCTGCCGGTACCGTATGAACACACCGTCAGCTACGGCGGTGGAACAAAAGATGGTCCAAAGGCCACACTCAATGCATCGAAATATGTTGAATTCTACGATGAAGAACTCGACAGAGAATTATGTTTCGACGTCGGAATTGCAACGATGCGTGCTTTATCCTTCGGGACGAAAAAGAAGAAAGTCAATAAAGAAGCACTGACATACATTGAGAACAAAGTTACATCGTTAATCGAAGATGAAAAATTTGTTGCTATTCTCGGTGGCGAGCATACCATATCATCGGCGCCGATCGCCGCATTTTATAAAAAATATCCCGATTTGTCGATACTCCAATTCGATGCACATTCGGATTTCAGGGATGAATATCAAGGGAATAAATACAGCCACGCTTCGGTGATGGCACGCGTTGGGGAATTTCTCGATCCCTCGAATATTGTACAGGTCGGTATCCGTGCTCAGGCAAAAGAGGAATCTATTTACATCCAGGAGCAGGGGGTGAGTACATACTATGCATATGAGATCCGCCAGGGGAAATATACGAGGGTTTTAAAGCACTGGGAGGATCAGATTATCGATAAATTGAGTGAAAATGTATACATAACGTTTGATGTCGATTATTTCGATCCGTCGATTATGCCGTCAACCGGAACACCCGAACCGAATGGTATGTACTGGCACGAGACGATGAATATTATCCAGCGATTGGGAAAGAAGAAGAATATTGTCGGATTCGATATCGTTGAGCTTGCACCGATAACAGGATTACATCATCCCGATATGACAATCGCCCGGCTGGCATATAAAATAATGAATTATGCATTTCAAAAAAAATAATAAGAGGTGAATTATCACTACATTCAGAAGAACTGTAAAAGACGATATTCCTGCAATTAAAAAACTTTATAATCAGTTGCATCAGTATCACAGAGAAATAAACACCGCCCGGGATTGGATTGCACAACCTGATGACGATGTGACCGGGTATTTCGGTCGTACACTTGAGCAACAGGTTGATGACGAGAATGTGTTCTTGTTAACGGCACTGGTTGACGAACGTGTCGTTGGGTTCGTTCGGGTTGTTAAGAGAACGATCGAAGGATTTTCGGAAGAGCATGCATATATGGATCCAATGATGGTCGATCCGGAGATCCGGGGTAAAGGTATTGGAACCGAGCTTTTCCGGCGAGGTACTGAATGGGGGAAGGAACAAAAACTCGGCAGTATCTGGCTTGATGTATGGGAAGAAAACGAACGTGTCTGGAAAATGTACGAACGGGAAGGATGGCGAACGGTCGGCAGAACGATGGCGGTAAAATACTAATACTATTACAATTGAATCAGATTCCTATTCAAGCGCCCTTCCCCGGTTTGCCGGGGCTGTCAATGATATAGTCTTTGCAATCCTTTTGAAGCCTCCCCTCAGGGTCCCACTCTTCACCAAAAGTGGAGAGGGGAATCAAATTGGGTGAGGTGTATAAATACTGAATGGGCATTTTGTACGATTTTCCTTATATTTATAATTGCTCTGAAATCAATTTATTCATCATATTCATAATTTATTATGACAATTTTTCTTATAGTATTTTTCCTTTACCTTTTACTTCGCCTCTTTTTTCGTGAAAAACAAAAACGTGCCGGGGATATTTTCATTGTCGGTTCGAGGTTTACCGTTCTTCCCGATCACGTTCGAATGATATCAATTTTCGGTATGGTAGGGGTGGCATTAATAATTATTATACTCACTATTATGGGATATCCCCTTACGACCGACCAGATTGCACAGATTCTTACGCTCGGCATTATAATTATGTCGGTGCAATATCTCCCGTTGTATTTGATCGGTGAGAAAGGTGTTGTTTCTATCGATTCACAGATTAACTGGAACGATATTACATCGGCACAACTTCAGAATGGCAATAAAACAGGCGCTGTGCAGATTAAGCTTGGTTATAAAACGACTGAAGAAGCATCCTCGGTCGATGTCTACATTCATTCTTCACAGATTGATGATTTCGAAAAAATAGTAACAGAACTTTCTTCGGTACAATTTGATAGATCGGTTGGTTAAGAGCAGGGAATATGTCAACTCCGTTGATGAAGCAATATCAAAAGATTAAGGCACGGTATCCCGATACAGTGTTACTGTTTCGTCTGGGTGACTTCTACGAGACTTTTGAGCATGATGCAATTGTCACGGCGAAGGTGCTTGGCATTACGCTTACAAAACGGGGTAATGGTGCCGCCGGTGAGGTGCCGCTTGCCGGATTTCCGTATCACGCACTTGAAGCATATTTGCCGAGATTATTAAAAGCGGGACACAGAGTCGCTATCTGTGAGCAGCTTGAAGATCCGAAACTTGCGAAGGGAATTGTCAAGCGCGATGTGGTGGAAATTGTAACACCCGGCGTTGCGTTCTCAGAGAAGGTCCTCGATCAGAAACAGAATAATTATCTTACTGCACTTGCATTACCGCATGCAGTTGCAAACAGTAAAGACATCATAGGATGCGCTTTTGTAGATATATCGACAGGTGAATTTTTCGTCGGTGAGTTCCCGTTTCGCGACGTTGCAGACCAGATCGCCTCGATACAACCTTCCGAGATACTCGTTCAAAAGCGTGATTATGAAGGTATCGAATCAATTCTGAAACGTGCATATACCGGTAAAACCCGGATGCCGCTCCTGACCAAGATCGACGATTGGGTGTATAATTACGATTACGGTTATGAATTGCTGCTCACCCATTTTAAAACTCAAAGTTTAAAAGGTTTTGGCTGCGAGCATTATACCACCGGCATTAATGCCGCCGGTGCTATTATGAATTACCTGAAAGAAACACAGAAGGCAAATCTCTCGCACATCAGCCGATTGCGACCGTATGAAACGAAAGATTATATTGTACTGGATCAATCCACACAGCGTAATCTCGAGATAACAACACAGCTCATGGCCGGCGGCGGGAGCGGTACATTATTCTCGCTGCTTGATAAAACACTAACCCCGATGGGAGGGCGCCTTCTCAAACAGTGGATTGCCCGTCCGTTAAAAAAATTGGATACAATCAATAATCGACTCGAAGCTGTACAGGTATTTTACAATGATAAAGAATCACTCGAAGCTGCACGGGAAACGCTCGATGCGATTGGCGACCTTGAGCGCCTGACCGGAAAAATTTGTACCGGACGTGCGACCCCCCGGGAAATGATACAATTGAAGGCAATTCTCGAACGTATTCCCGATTTACATACCTCGATACAGAATATCGATACAAATCTGATCAATGATATTCGAAATTCTTTACATCCGCTCGACGATATTGTTGATGAAATAAACACGGCGATTACCGACGAGCCGCCTGCCCAGGTATCTGACGGAAATGTAATACGCAAAGGATACAGTTCCGAGCTTGATGAGTTGCGGGAACTGGCGCACTCCGGAAAGTCGTGGATAGCAAACCTTCAAAAGCAGGAACGTGAACGAACGGGTATCCCTTCACTCAAAGTTAATTATAACAAAGTATTCGGTTATTATATTGAGATTACGCATACACATAAAGATAAGGTGCCCGCTGAGTATATCCGCAAACAAACGCTGACCAATGCCGAACGGTTTATCACGCCGGAGTTAAAAGAGTATGAGGAAAAGATTCTTTCTGCCGAGGAAAAAATGCAGCAACTTGAAGCGAAACTATTTGCGGATCTACGTGCAAAAGTAGGTGACTGTGCAGAAACAATTCAAATGAATGCATCGGCTATTGCACAACTTGATGTGGTGTGCTCGTTTGCCCATATTTCCCGGAAGAATAACTATGTGCGTCCGGCTGTCAGCGACGACTTTACTTTGCATATTGAAGGCGGCAGACATCCGGTGATTGAATCATTGCTGCCGCCGGGTGAACGATATATTCCGAACGATACGTTGCTCGATGAATCTGAACAGCAGGTTTTGATAATTACCGGGCCAAATATGAGCGGAAAATCCAGCTACATTCGTCAGGTCGGTCTAATTGTCTTACTTGCGCAGATTGGCTGTTATGTCCCTGCAGATAAAGCGGCTATCGGACTTGTCGATAAGATATTCACACGCGTCGGAGCATCGGATAACATAGCAGCAGGTGAATCGACGTTTCTTGTAGAAATGCATGAGGCGGCCAATATTGTAAACACTGCTACCGGGCGAAGCTTGATCTTACTCGATGAAGTTGGAAGGGGTACAAGTACATTCGACGGTATTAGTATCGCATGGGCGTTGACCGAGCATTTGCACGACCGCATCGGAGCAAAGACGATATTTGCAACTCATTATCATGAGCTGAACGAGCTTGCAGAAGTATTTCCCCGTATAAAAAATTACCGTGTCGATGTACGCGAGTACGGCGATAAGGTTGTTTTTCTCCATAAAGTTGTGCCCGGCTTTGCTGATCACTCGTACGGAATTCAGGTAGCGCAAATGGCGGGATTACCCTCAGATATAACCGAACGCGCAAAATTAATTCTGAAAAACCTTGAAGAGGCCGGATTAACATTACGAAATGTTGATGATGCATCGAAAGCATCAATCAAGAAAGACGATGTGCGCAAGCGTTTAAAGGAATCAAAAGAAGAGATGCAACTCGCATTGTTCGAAGTAAAAGATGACAGGCTGCGCAAGAAAATTCGTGAACTTGAAATCGAAACTCTTACTCCGCTGGAGGCTATGCAGATCCTGGCCAGGTTGAAGGAGGAAGTCGAAAAGGGGTAGTTCGTATAAATGTCTTTACCATCCAGCTATTCGATTAAGGCCAGACTCATTCCACCTTCGGTCTCACCATTTCAAAGATATTATTCGTTGTGCAGTACTGCGGGCCGCCCAGGCGTCCGATCACCTTCAGTGATTCCGGATCGATATGGTACCGGTCGTCAATTTTCACATCCGGGTTAAGGTGCCAGCGGATTACCTCACCGAGGATGAGATCGTTCGGTCCTTCGCCGATTTCAATGAGTTTATACAGTTTGCATTCCATATGAACGGGAGATTCTGCTAATCGCGGAGGCGAGACCAATTCAGAAGGTATAATCTGTAAATTTGCTTTGCTGATTTCACTTACCTCCGGAGGGTATTCGGCTGAGGCAATATTCATTTTCTCGGCGATACTTTCAGAAACAATATTTACCACAAATTCACCGCGCTCCCTGATGTTTCGTGCGGTATCCTTGGCATTTCCTTTCCGGTAACCGACCGAGATTGAGATTATCGGTGGTGAAGAGGTAACACCGTTAAAAAAACTAAAGGGAGCTGCATTTATAACACCATTATTACCAATGCTTGTAACCAGCGCAATAGGCCGTGGGATGATCGAGCTGATCATTAATCGGTATCGCTCGCGTGTGGTTAATTGTGATGGATCTATATGTATCATACGTGTTTATGTCCAAGTTTTTTCTTAATAATGGCGGCAAGATCGTCCACCGATCCTGCCGGTTCCTTTACGAGAAGTTTTGCTAAACGGGGAACGATGAATGGACGCATCAGTTCCGCCGTGTAGTTACGGTCAATGCATTTTTGTAAAAAAGAGTTTTTGTCTGTCGAATCCATAATCGTCCCCTCGCTCATAAGCCCGATATGAGTAGATAAAGGGAGGAATGTATCGATATCGTGACTGACAGCTATCACTCCTTTATGTATAAAAAGAAACCTGATAAATTGCAAGACCAATGGTTTATGCATCCGGTCAATTCCCGCAGTGGGTTCGTCAAGGGCAATGAAAGGGGAAGGGATAACTGCAGCTATTGCCAGAGATAGCAATTTTCGTTTTACCGGCGGCAGGTCAAAAGGTGAATCTTCGAGGTGGGGTCGCAATTGCAGCAAGTCAAGTAGTTGTGATTCGAGATCGGTATCTACAGGTTGTTTGATTGCATTTGCCGTGAACCGCAGCTCATCTTTTACCGTCGGAAGTGAAAATTGTTTTTCAGGTTGTTGCGGGGAAAGCGAAACGGTGAAAAGTCGTTTTTGTTTTGCACGTAAATCCCGGATATCTTCCCCGTGCATTTTTATGATTCCGGCGTAATCTTTTAATCCTCCCGCGAGTACTTTCAGTAATGTACTTTTCCCTGAACCGTTCATACCGGCGAGTAAATATATCGATCGGTCCGGTATCGTCAGGTCTATTGAATGTATACCCTGCCCGTTCGGATAGCGGTATGATACATGCTCACACGTTATCATTCCAATACCCCGGCGATTTTGCGAATATATGGTTTGCCTGACAATGTATGAGGAATTTCATCCAGCCGATGTGTTTGTTGTATAAGCCGGTATAATGCTATCCAGGCAGGTAATTCACTTGTAATCTCCCCGGAATTGATTGCCCGGATATAATCCTCGGGCGATTCTGCCACCCGGATTTCATTTTGCTTTATAACGATAAAACGTTTTGCGAACGATGCCCAGGCATATGGATTCGGATCGGCAATGACAATAGCTCCATCGTAGTGCCGCAGTATGGTAAGTAAATTGTTCAGTCCGGTTATGTCAAGAAACATAGTGGGATTGTCGAGAATAAGAATATCCGGCTTCCGTATTATCATTGAGGCAAGTGCAACCTTGTGCCGTTCACCGCCTGATAGTTCATCGGGATCGCGCCCGGCAAGTTTTTCAATAGTGAGCTTACGAAGGATATCCGAAACCTTATCACGGATCGCTGACGGTTTTTCACCGGCGAGTTCAAGACTTAATGCAATTTCACCGAACACCGTTTCTTTTACGCCGCTGATGAGTAAATCGGAATTTGGAGGAACATAGGCAATCAGTTCACTCCGGTGGTGTGATTCAATTGTGTGAACAGGATTTCCTTTAAATGTTATCTCACCGTTGGTTGTATGCGCGGGATAGGTTCGCTTCAGAGTGCCGGCAAGTGCGTGACATACTATTGTAGCGTGTTCCTGGTTGTCGCTGAGTATACACACACGGTCGTCAGCGTGTATCGTAAACGATACATTATCAAGGATCGGTTTTGCCGATTCATCAAAACAAGAAAAATTTTGAATTTCGATCATAGAATGATACCGAATAACAAAACAATAAAAGTACCGGCAATGAGCATGAAACCGAAAATCCTGTCTGCCGGCGTTTGGGTATCCGGATCGAGTGCGGTGCGTTCATTCAACGCCGTGAATCCCCGCATTTCAAGTGCCACCGCGCGGTCGGAGCTTTCTTCGATCATGACATACAGGAGCGGGATAAGGATTTTAATTGTTGCCCGCCAGCGCTGCCACACGGTATCGAGCGGCATACCCCGCAAGTGCTGGTAAAAGTGAATCTCGTTAAGATTGTTTCTGAAACGCTCGACAAATTTTAAACCATTGATCAAAATGAATACCAGCCAAACCGGGAGATTTCTTTGATACAAATACGAGCCCAGCCGGTGAATTGTAATAAGATTAAAAAATGCAATGATGCCGGTAAAGAGAAATAGGATACGTGATGTCATTTCACCGGCGGCGGTTAAACCCTCGTGGGAAAGCCGTATGCCGGCAATGGTCACCCATCGTTCCGTTTCGGGATAAATAAACGTCATAAACAATCCTATTGCAATACATAACGGAACGACAATTCTTACAATTGTCCGTAGTATCTTTTTTCCGTTGATGTGTAGAGCAAACAAAACAAGCAATGCTGCACTGAATATGAAGCGGAGTTCGATGGTGAGTACAAATCCTGCAATGATAATAAATAATAAAAAGAAAAACATCGGTGCAGGATGGGGTAGATACCGTATCATATTTTGTTGTTTGGCCTCAGATGATGATACCCGGGGAAGCGCATAAGCAGATTTCTCGGCATTTTGCTGAGGATGGCAAAAGCCAGCAAAAAGGTAATTCCCTTATCTACAGGATCTGAAGCAAGGCCTTGATACAGCACTGCCTGCATTAATTCCTGACCGGTTGCTCTAAAATAGAGGACAAGAAAATCTGTGCCGGCAAGCGTAATACCGCCGAATAAATAGGCAGATATAGGTGCGGAAACGAGTGCCGCACATATACCAACGAGTATGCCCCCGAGGATGGCTTTCCACCAATGGAGAAAAAATCCTTTTTTTGTGAATATTCCGGCAAGAATTGCGATGATGATCATAACGGGTATAAAAAACATCATTACCGGACTAAATACGGCGCTTGCAAGCAGGTTGGATATAATTCCTGTAATTATAGCGGGTACTATTCCACACAGGGCGGCGACCACGACCGTGCCGAGCGAATCCAAATACAGCGGTATCTTTAATAGTGCAACGAGTTGTCCCATTCCGAGATTAACTGCAACACCAACCGTCATAAGCGAAAAAACCGGTGGTGTGATGTTGGTACGTAAGTATGAGGCAATATTCATAATAAAAAGTATACACAATGCGTTACTAATTTGCAACTTATATGTATCTTTAGTAATTTCATACTATTCTCACGCCCCAATAATTATTATATCGTATTAATAATGATGAATAAATCTATATCCTTGATTGTAACGACGCTTCTTCTCGGTATAAACATAGTGAATACCGGCCAATGGGAAGATGTCAGTACGTATTCCATAGTTGCCTATGACCCGGTTAACGGCGATCTTGGCGTCGCAGTTCAGTCGAAGTTTTTAGGCGTCGGACCGGTTGTGCCATGGGTCGAGGCAGGGGTAGGTGCTATTGCAACACAAGCCTGGGCAAATACACGCTATGGTCCGGATGGACTGCAAATGCTGAGAGAAGGAAAATCGGCAGCAGAAACCGGACAAGCGCTTATCGGGAAAGATGAAAATGCCGGTTATCGTCAGCTTGGAATTGTGGATGCCCGCGGTGGAGTTTGGGCGTGGACTGGTGAGGAGTGTAACGACTGGGCAGGCCATAGTACCGGCGAATATTTTACCGTGCAGGGAAATATACTCGAAAGTGAGAAGGTTGTTCGGGATATGGCACGGGCATTTAGTGAAACAGATGGTGATCTTGCAGTTCGATTGCTCGCAGCGCTTCGTGCCGGAGAAGAAGCGGGTGGCGACCGGCGTGGAAGTCAGTCCTCAGCACTTGTTGTAAACCGCAAGAACGGTGGCTACGCCGGGTACAATGACAGGTTTATCGACCTCCGTGTTGAAGATCATTCCGATCCGGTGGGTGAATTGGAGCGAATATTTTTACTGTGGGAGGAATTTCTTGGTATGCACGCACGCGCCCGAACTGCAACATTGTTCAAAAAGAATGATAAATATGATGCGGCTAAACGTGAGCGGAAAAGAGTCGTTCATATCGCTGATCGAATGGTCGAAAGAGATAGCGAGGATATTACAACGCTTATAAGAACCGGCTGGCTTTTAGTTAATGAGAATGTACACATTGAGCGTGGTTTGCAGTTGGCACAGAAAGCAGTCTTGCTCGAACCCGAAAACAGGGATGCGCTGTACCTGCTCGGAGAAAGTTATTATAAATTCGGTGAAATCGAAGAAGCAATCGAAGCCTTCAAGCACGCTTTGCGCAAATTCCCCGATGATGAACAGATTAAAAGTCGGTTATATGAAATCAAACGAGAATAGTATACTGAATGAGTCCCTGGGTTAATATTGCATTAATTGTTCCCGCTATTATTATTATCGGGAGCATAGTACTGATTCGAATTAAAAGCAAACTTGAAAACAAAATATTTCACTATCGCCACGAAGGCATAATTTTACAGACCAGTCTTGCATTTTTTCTCATGCGCAATCCCGATGACCTGCGAAGAAGGTTCATGGGGATGGCGATCCTGACCGGTGAGCGATTAGTTGTTTTTAACTGGAAACAAATACCTGTATTCGAGTGTGAGTTTCATGGGGCAGGTACAGACGAACCCGAACGCTGTGAACTTCGCCCGGGTACTGATAAAAAAAATATTACGGTATATTGCCGGTGCGAAAAGACTGAGCGGCAAATCACGATGGGTGTAAGGAATGCCGATGCGTGGCAACTGGAATTTTCGCGACTCCGGTCCTATGAATCTTCTGAGTAGGCTATGACCATCATATTCGGCCAGAAGTCGGGATGCAGGTAGTGCGTAATAAAGCTGTTGAAATGTTGAATTCGATGTTCATGCATCATTATACAAAAGCGAATCCCTTCCTGCTTCATTGTCATATCCATATATAGGTCGTATTCGGTAAGTGATGATTCATCAGTCAGATCATCATCCTTTGTTTTTACAAGCCCGATATATAATTCTCCTGATTTATTATGAACACCGAGTATATGGGGTTGCTTACGGCGCTGATCACCAAATCCCGGATTTGGAAAAAGTTTGGGCAATGGGAGTCCCTCTATATCGACCGCTGCATGTATTGTAATATCGTTTATTTTGAAATTTTCAGCTAACGCTTGTATCATAGTGCGGCGTTCATCGACATTATGTTCAAAGTGCTCTTGCGACATAGTAACAATCTAATGAAAAAGCAAAAAAAATGGAACCAGGGCCCAATTAATCTCGTTTTTAAAGTAAATGCATAATAAGTACCTTGATTTCAACGCTATTTTTTTATACCTTACTATATTATGAATTTCGCGGCAACTTATCGCCGCTTCTTTTTTGCTGGCAAATAGGACTAAAACAGTCTTATTTCATAAGTGACTGAAAATATTAATGTTAAATTAGATTGTACTAAGCTATAAGGGAGATTGTATGAGTAACTCAACAGAGAAGGAACAGCTTCAGGCAGAGGTTACCCAGGAAGAAAAAAAGATTCACAAGGCAAAGAAAAAAGTAACTGAAAAAGATACTCTTGAAGCCCTTGGTAATCGGGAATATAAGTGGGGATTTTATACCGATATTGAACAGGAGTACGCAGCTCCGGGTTTGAATGAAGACGTGGTTCGCTTTATTTCGATGAAGAAGAAAGAACCTGAGTGGATGCTTGAGTGGAGACTGAGGGCATTTCGTAACTGGCAAAAAATGAAAGAGCCGACCTGGGTTAATGTTAAATATCCTCCGATCGATTATCAAAGTCAGCGGTATTATGCTGCACCCAAAACGGATGATGACCGCCCGAAGAGTCTTGATGAAGTTGATCCGGAACTGATAAAGACGTACGAGAAGCTCGGTATTCCGCTTGAAGAACAGAAAATGCTTGCCGGTGTTGCGGTTGATGCAGTGTTCGATAGTGTGTCTGTTGCGACAACATTTAAAGAGAAGCTGGCTGAAGAAGGTATTATTTTCTGTTCAATGTCTGAAGCGGTCCACAACCATCCCGACCTCGTGAAGAAATATCTCGGTTCGGTCGTTCCCTATAATGATAACTTTTTCGCCGCGTTAAATTCAGCGGTGTTCAGTGATGGCTCTTTTGTCTATGTGCCGAAAGGCGTTCGCTGTCCGATGGAGCTGTCGACATACTTTCGTATTAACAGCGAGAACACCGGACAGTTTGAGCGGACATTGATCGTTGCCGAAGATAGTTCATATGTAAGTTACCTCGAAGGTTGTACGGCACCCAAGCGCGATACCCATCAGTTGCACGCTGCAGTTGTTGAGTTGGTTGCGCTTGACAATGCCGAAATAAAATATTCCACCGTACAAAACTGGTACCCCGGTGATAAGGACGGTAAGGGCGGCATTTACAATTTTGTGACGAAGCGGGGTAAATGTGCCGGTGTGAATTCAAAAATTTCATGGACACAGGTTGAAACCGGTTCTGCTATTACCTGGAAGTATCCGAGCGTCGTGTTGCAGGGTGACAATTCGATTGGCGAGTTTTACTCTGTTGCGCTCACGATGAATCATCAGCAGGCTGATACCGGAACAAAAATGATACATCTTGGCAATAATACTAAAAGTACAATTGTTTCAAAAGGTATTGCCGGCGGTGTGAGCCAGAATTCCTATCGTGGACTCGTGAAAGTTATGAAAAAAGCTAAAAATGCTCGTAACTTCTCCCAATGTGATTCGTTGCTTCTCGGTGACCGGTGTGGTGCTCATACCTTCCCGTATGTTGAGGTGAATAATACCTCCTCGCAGGTAGAGCACGAAGCAACGACTTCAAAGATTGGTGAAGACCAGATATTTTATCTAAACCAGCGCGGTATTTCGACAGAGGACGCTGTGTCGATAATCGTAAACGGCTTTGCGAAAGAAGTGTTTAGAGAACTTCCGATGGAATTCGCAGTTGAAGCACAAAAACTTCTGGGTGTGAGCCTTGAAGGTAGTGTCGGATAATAAAGTTTTATAAAAAAATAATGTCAAATTAATTTGTTGGAGATGAGCACTAATGCTTGAGATTAAAAATCTACACGTAGAAGTTGAGAACACAAAGATTCTGAAAGGGATTGATTTGAGTGTAAAACCCGGCGAGGTACACGCAATTATGGGCCCGAACGGATCGGGTAAAAGTACTCTTGCACAGGCCATCAGCGGCCGAGATACATACGATGTAACTAATGGTGAAATAATATATCTTGGTAAAGACCTTCTGGACATGGAGCCGGATGAGCGTGCACGCGAAGGTGTTTTCATGGCTTTTCAGTATCCGGTAGAAATTCCCGGTGTAACAAATTCATACTTCCTGAAAACAGGTCTCAATGAGATCCGCAAGCATCAGGGACTTGAACCGCTCGATGCTATGGATTTTCTGAAACATATCAAAGAGAAGGCGAAGCTTTTGGATATCAACACTGATATGTTAAACCGTTCGGTAAATGAGGGCTTTTCGGGCGGTGAGAAAAAACGTAATGAGATCCTGCAGATGGCAGTCCTTGAACCCAAGCTTGCCATACTGGATGAGACTGATTCGGGGCTCGATATCGATGCTCTGCGTATTGTTGCCGACGGTGTAAACAGATTGCGGACTAAAGACCGTGCAATCATCGTGGTCACTCACTATCAGCGGCTGCTGAATTATATTGTTCCGGATCATGTGCACATTATGCTCGAAGGAAAGCTCGTTAAGTCCGGTGACAAAAAGCTTGCAATGGAGCTTGAAGAAAAAGGTTACGATCAAATCAAGGAAGAATATTCATCAGTAAAAGCAAAGCTTGAGGAGACAGTGTAACAATGGCATTGGCAATTAAAGATAATAATCAACTATACATTTCCAATTTCGAGTCGCTTGAAAAAAGTCTCAACGGTGAGGCAAAAAGCTGGGTCCATCAATTGCGTCAGGATGCGTTGAATAAATTTGACGAACTCGGCTTCCCGACGACACGGAATGAGGAGTGGAAGTATACAAACGTAACACCGATTGCGCAGGAAAACTTCAAGCATGTCCTGAAACCTGACCTAAATGCAGTAACAAGTAACGATGTCAAGCGGTTTGAATATCCGGGTTTGGATACGCATTTACTGGTTTTTGTCGACGGTCATTTTGCCGGACAGCTCTCCTCCGTTCGTGATTTGCCGGATGGCGTGAAAGCAGGAAGTTTAGCAGATGCATTGAGAAGTGATGCCGCTCCGCTCCAGCAGCATCTCGGTAAATATGCGCCATACCAGGATGATGCATTTACGGCCTTGAGTACGGCATTTATCATCGACGGTGCGTACATATATCTACCGCAAAATGCACTGGTTGAAAAACCGATACATTTGCTCTTTTTATCATCCAGTCACGATGAACCCTTTGTATCATATCCCCGAAACTTAATTGTTGCAGGAAAGCATAGTAAAGCAACAGTTATCGAAACGTATGCCGGATTAAATAATAATCGTTATTTTACCAATAATGTAACCGAGGCGTTTGTCGATGAAAATGCATATGTAGAACATTATAAAATACAGGAAGAGAGTAGCGAGGCATATCACGTATCGACGACGCAGGTGTATCAAAAAGCGAACAGTAATTTTGTTTCAAATGCAGTTACTTTTGGCGGTTTGATTGTCCGAAACAATCCCCGCGCAATTCTTGATGCCGAAGGGCTTGAATCTACGCTAAATGGGTTGTATCTTGGTACTGGTAAGCAGCTTATTGATAATCACACGACTATAGACCATGCGAAACCGCATTGTAATAGTCATGAGCTGTATAAAGGAGTGCTTGACGGCAATGCTCGAGGCGTGTTTAACGGGAAGATCTTTGTCCGTCTTGACGCACAAAAAACTGACGCAAAGCAAACAAATCAGGCGCTTTTGCTGTCCGATGATGCTTCAATCGACACAAAACCGCAGCTTGAGATATTCGCCGATGATGTGAAATGTACGCACGGCGCAACGATCGGTCAGCTTGATGAAGATGCGATGTTTTATTTGCAGACACGTGGTATAGAGAAGGAGATGGCAAGAAACATTCTGACATATGCATTTGCAAGCGATGTGATCAATCATATGAATATCAAAGAGTTGAGAGACTATTGTCATCATCGGTTGTTGGTAAAATTACAGCAGGATCGACTTGAAGGTATAGATCAAGAATAAAATCGGAATTATTATGAAAGCCGCAGCTGAAATGTATGCTCCAGCTACATCGAGGCGTTCGTTCGATGTTGAACGCGTACGTGCTGATTTTCCGATTTTAAACCAGACGGTTAACGGCAAACCTCTGATCTACCTTGACAACGCTGCAACCTCTCAAAAGCCTGCAAAGGTTATAGAAGCGTTGCGACGATATTATCGTGAAGAAAATTCGAATATTCACCGGGGTGTGCACTTTCTGAGCCAGAAGGCAACCGGTGAATATGAAGGTGCACGTAAAAAATTATGTTCATTTATTAACGCACGTTCCACCGGCGAGATTATCTATGTTCGTGGCGCGACTGAAGCGATTAATCTTGTAGCTCACAGCTTTGTTCAGGAACAGATCAAGCCGGGTGAGGAGATTGTAATCTCTGAAATGGAGCATCATTCCAACATCGTCCCATGGCAGATTGTTTGTGAGAAGACGGGAGCAAAACTTAAGGTAGTGCCGATTAACGATAAAGGGGAGATCATTCTTGAAGAATATGAAAAGATGCTCACCCCGAAGGTAAAGTTCGTATCGATAGTCTATATATCAAACTCGCTCGGCACCGTTAATCCTGTAAAGCAAATGATTGAAATGGCACACGAGCAGGATATTCCGGTCCTCATTGACGGAGCGCAGGCTGTCTCGCATGCAAGGGTCGATGTGCAGGATCTGGATTGCGACTTTTTTGTTTTTTCAGGACACAAGATGTTCGGACCAACAGGTATCGGCGTGTTATATGGTAAGCAGGAACATCTTGAGAAGATGCCGCCGTATCAAGGCGGTGGAGATATGATTAAATCGGTGACGTTCGAGAAAACGATTTACAATGAGCTCCCGTATAAATTCGAAGCCGGGACACCGAATATTGCCGGTGCGATCGGGTTGGGGTATGCAGTCGATTATCTTAACGATATTAATCTTGATGATGTATACATCTACGAACAAGATCTGCTTGCCTATGCTACTGAAGCGGTGAAAAAGGTCGATGGGCTGAGAATCATTGGAACGGCACGACATAAAACGGCTGTTGTATCCTTTATGCTGGAAGATGTTCACCCTCACGATATCGGAACCATTATCGATTCGGAGGGTGTTGCGATACGAACAGGACATCATTGCACCCAGCCGGTTATGCAGCGGTTTGGAGTACCGGCAACTGCGCGGGCATCGTTTGCTTTGTATAACACAAGAGATGAAGTTGATGCGCTTGTACAGAGCATTAATAAAGCAAAGAAGGTGTTCCAGTAATGTCTGAATTGAAATCACTATACCAGGATATAATCCTGGATCACAATAAAAGCCCGCATAATTTCAAAAAACTTGAAAATGCAAATCGCCATGCTGAAGGATATAATCCATTATGCGGCGATAAGTATGATATATATCTTCGCGTAGAAAATAATATTATACAGGATGTAAGCTTTGAGGGTGCCGGGTGTGCGATATCAAAAGCATCCGCCTCTGTGATGAGTTCATTATTGAAAGGGAAAACGAAAGAGGAAGCCGAAGAGCTTATCGAAGTTTTTCATAAGCTGGTGACCGGTGGTGTAGATCCGATGGAAGAACTTGATCGGCTGGGTAAACTTGCCGCCTTTGCAGGGGTCAGTGAATTTCCGGCACGGGTAAAATGTGCAAGTCTTGCATGGCATACGCTCCGGGCTGCACTCGAAAATAAAGATGATGTCGTATCGACAGAAAAGTGAAAGTTATGGAAGATAGAGAATTATTGAAGAAAAAAATTATCGATGCTATTCGTACGTGCTACGATCCGGAAATTCCCGTGAATATTTATGAACTCGGGTTGATTTATGATGTGCACGTCGATGGTGATAATAAAGTAAATGTTCGAATGACGCTCACCTCGCCGGCTTGTCCGGTTGCAGGTACATTGCCCAAGGAGGTCGAACAAAGAGTGAAGGGTGTTGAAGGAGTAGAGGATGCTAAGGTGGATATCGTCTGGGACCCGCCGTGGAATCCAGAGATGATGAGTGAGGAAGCAAAACTTGAGCTTGGTTTATAGTATACGTTATGTTTAAAGGGAGGTTTTACAATGTCTGATACACAAAATACCAACAACCAAACTATTCCTGGTCTGGATGTACAAAAGGACATCGAGCTAACCGAGAAGGCAGCCGGGGAGATAGGCAAAATTAAAGAAGAGAATAACATTCCGGCAGAACATATGCTGCGTGTGGGTGTTAAGGGTGGTGGCTGTTCTGGAATGTCCTATATGCTTGCCTTTGAAGAAAGTCAGCGGGAAGGTGATATTGTCATAGAAAATAAAGGAGTAAAACTCCTTGTCGATGAGCGGAGTCTGATGTATCTGCGTGGCACGGTTCTCGATTACACCGATGGCCTGAACGGTCAGGGATTTGTTTTTAATAACCCATCGGCAACAAAAACATGCGGATGCGGAAGCTCCTTTGGTGTTTAAGCCACCGGGTAGTAGAGTTTTTCTAACAATAAACTTCAAAAGGGACACACGTCCCTTTTTTATTAACTATGAACACTGTACCTGTACAGATCGAATTGCCACAACACCGGTTTCGCACTGCGAGTTTACGCGATCATGGTGCGATCGTCCTTATTTCATGTTATGAACTGGGACATCAACCGGCGGGCCTGGCGGTGCCTATGGGATTTCTGCAAGAGGCAGGGTACAATCCTGCCGCACATGATATTAGTGTCGATAGCCTGGATGAGGCGATGATCAAACTTGCACGGTTTGTCGGAATCTCGACACCGATGCACACTGCAATGAGAATTGGTATCAATGCCGCAAGAAGGATTCGTGAGCTCAATCCCGGATGTCATATCTGTTTCTACGGGATGTATGCAGCGTTGAATGCAGATTATTTACTTGAAACGGTGGCGGACTCAATAGTGGGAGGTGAATATGAGGAGCAACTTGTCGATATAGTGCGGCAGGTTGAATCACGTGCAGCAATGTCGCGACCAATTACCGGTTCGGTCAAGATCAAACGAGAACCGAACCTGCAGCGACTCGAATTTCCGCCGGTAAACCGTGATGGACTGAAACCGCTTGAAGAATATGCCAAACTCGAATGGAACGGTCAAGAGCGACTAGTCGGATACGTGGAGACAACACGGGGATGTTTGCACAATTGTTTGCATTGCCCTATACCGGCTGTATACCACGGCAGATTTTTCGCCGTACCGCGAGATATCATTCTTGATGACATCCGCAAACAGGTTGAAATGGGAGCGCAGCATATTACTTTCGGTGATCCTGATTTTCTCAACGGGCCTACACACTCATTGAAGATAGCCCGGGAAATGCATCGGGAATATCCGCATCTTACGTTTGATTTCACTGCAAAGGTTGAGCATCTGATAAAGTATAGTAAGCTGCTCCCGCAATTTAAAGACCTCGGCTGTATATTTATTATATCGGCTGTGGAATCACTTAATAATAACGTGCTGGCATATCTTGATAAAGGGCATACACGCGAAGACGTATACCGGTCGATTGAAATTGTAAGGGATGCCGGTATAGAAATGCGACCGACCTGGGTTGCATTTACACCGTGGACGACCATTGACGATTATATAGAAATAGTTGAATTTGTCTATCAAGAACGTTTAATTGATAATGTTGACCCGGTGCAATTATCTATACGGCTGCTCATCCCGCCGGATTCACGCTTGCTGGACCGGCAGGAGATAAAACCGTATCTTGGTAAACTTGACCAGGAATCGTTATACTACCGGTGGGAGCATCCTGATCCAAGAATGGATTCGTTATACCGGCGAATATCGGTTCTGGTTGAGGAGGCAGGATGTACGAATCAGGATCCGGCGCAGACATATAAACTCATTCGCGAAGCAGCATATGCTGCGAGAGGAGAAGTGCCGCCGGAACCGTTTCACTATCAGGCGTTTGAACAGAGAAAACGGGCACCGCGCATTACCGAACCGTGGTTTTGTTGTGCTGAACCGACGAAAGAACAAATTAGTATTTAAGAATAAAAGGATGATAAACTATGGCAGAAGAGATTAAAATACAGGCGCAGGTTGCTTCACAGGAAAACTGTCAATTTACCGTTGACAGACCTGTATATGAACAAGGAGCTGTATATTTTTCCAGTAAAAAAGAAGCAGAAGGTTCGCCGCTTGCTGAAAAGATATTTGAGTTACCGAACATTGCATCGGTACTTGTGCACGATAATATTGTAAAGGTAACCAAAGCAGACCACGAAGATTGGATGCCGATTGCAAAACAAATTGGTACATTTATTCGCGAGCAATTACAATCGGGAGAAGCTCCTATCTCTGACGAAATAGAAAAAAACTTGCCATCTGAAGAAGAACTGCGTGCGAAAGTAAAAGAACTGATTGACACGCAGGTGAATCCTGCCGTTGCTTCTCACGGCGGTTTTGTTGAGTTGGTCGATGTAAAGAAGAACAATGTGTATTTACAACTCGGTGGTGGATGCCAGGGATGCGGTATGGCCAATGTTACACTCCGGCAGGGAATTGAGAAAATGATCCGCCAGTACGTTCCTCAGGTCGGAAGTATCCTTGATGTAACTGACCACGCGTCAGGTACAAACCCGTATTACGCGCCCTCAAGCAAATAATTGTTCATACTCTAATAATGCGGAGTCGACCATGAAGGCAGTCGTGCTTCACGAACTTGGTGAACCGGAAAAACTGAATGTTGAAAATGTCGCCGAGCCGGAACCAAAAGAAGGTGAAGTCGTCGTGCAGTTACATGCTGCGGCGCTAAACCGACGCGATGTCTGGATTCGCCGGGGAAGATATGCAAATATTAAATTACCGATTATACTCGGATCCGACGGAGCAGGAATTGTTACCGCAACCGGAAACGGTGTCAATGCATCACTGGTTGGTAAAGAAGTTCTCATAAATCCCTGTCTTGCATGGGGAGGTGATGAACGTGTCCAGGATAATAACTTCCGGATTCTCGGATTGCCCGATAATGGTACGTATGCGAACTATGTTGCTGTACCTGGCGAGAACATTTATGAAAAACCTGGAAATCTGTCATGGGAAGAAGCGGCGGCAATCCCGCTTGCCGGGCTGACAGCATACCGTGCAGTTATCTCGAGAGCCGATGTACAAAGTGGTCAGACCGTTCTGATCACCGGAATAGGAGGCGGAGTTGCGTGTTTTGCTTTGCAAATTGCCCGTAAAGCAGGAGCACGGGTGTTTGTAACCTCGGGCAGCGATAAGAAAATCGATCGTGCCCGTGAATTGGGCGCTGAGGATGGCGTTAATTATAAAAATGATAATTGGCGTCAGAAGTTAAAAGAGATATCCGGTGAAAGCGGAATCGATGTGGTGGTTGACGGCACCGGTGGGGAAAATTTTGACGCAATTCTCGATGTAGCAAAACCGGGCGGCACAATCGTTATGTATGGAGCCACGTTAGGACCGTCGGATAATGTTACTGTCCGAAGAATATTTTGGAAACAACTTAATATTTTCGGTACGACAATGGGGTCGCCGAGTGATTTTGAAAAGATGCTGGAATTGTATTCATCGGATACAATTAAACCGGTCATAGATTCTGTTATGCCCCTTGCCGACGCTGCGAAAGCCCACCATCGTATGGAGGATGCGGAACAATTTGGCAAGCTGGTGCTTGGTATAGAACCATAAAAATACAATTGCAAAATAATTTATGCGCAGAATTCTATTGCTCATTCCGGCTACCTCGTATAGGGCAACAGCATTTGTGGAAGCAGCAAGAGCAATGGGAGTTGAAATTACTGTCGGATCGAATCATAAGAGCACACTCGCGGCAATGAATCCCGCGGGTTTCCTTTCTCTTGATATACATAATCTCCCCCAAGCTGTTGAAACAGCGAGATCTTTTGCAAAAAAATACCCGGTAGATGCAGTGATCGGAGTGGATGATCAATCGGTGATAGCGGCATCGGCAATTGCTGAGGAACTGAATCTCAATCACAACACAATTATTTCGGTTACTGCCGCCCGCAACAAGTATATAATGCGTGAATTCTTGTCGCAGCATAATATACCCCAGCCTGCATATCGAAAAGCATCACTCAATGATGATAAAGAAAAACTGAATGAAATAACTACCTATCCGGCTGTCGTGAAACCGGTTGCATTATCAGGCAGCCGCGGAGTTGTTAAGGTTACCAACCGGCAAGAACTGCACGAAGCAGTTTCCCTCATCCGTAACATTATATCCACACTCGTTGCCCATGAAAAAGGGCAAGAAGCTAAGACTATTCTAATTGAAGAATATATTGACGGTGATGAGGTCGCCGTCGATGGTTTACTTATTGATGAAAAATTACATCCGTTAGTCTTGTTTGATAAACCGGAACCGCTTCGTGGACCTTTCTTTGAAGAGACTATGTATACAACACCGTCGCGGCATAGTACAAAAATACAATCGGAGATATTTGAAGTTGTAAAAAATGCCGCGCAAGCAATGGGTTTAATGACCGGACCGGTTCATGCTGAACTCCGGTTTAATGAAACAGGCATATATCTGATAGAATTAGCAGCTCGTTCCATCGGTGGATATTGTGCACAGATCTTGCGTTTTGAAGATCCGGCGACCGGTACTACAAACAGCACACTCGAAGAATTAATCGTTCGTGATGCATTGGATGAACCGGTGTACTCATATCGGCGTGAAAAAGATGCCGTTGGTGTAATGATGCTGCCGGTGCCCGGCCGTGGAATTGTCCGGAAAATTTACGGGAAACAAGAAGCTAAACAGGTACCCTGTATAACTGATGTAGTGATAACCGTGCGGGAGGGAGAGGAACTTATTCCCCTTCCGGAAGGTGGAAAATATCCTGGTTTTATTTTTTCACGGGCAAAGCGTCCGGTAGAAGTCGAACGGGCGTTACGCAAAGCTCATTCGCTGCTCAAATTTGAAATGGGGTGAAATTTTGCACATTTTATTGTATATTAAACAGCATCTTAAGCTTCAAAATAAACATCCCCGACAAGCAAATGATCGAAAGAAAGGAGTGACGCTATGAGAGTAGTGGTCGCCGATAAATTTCCGGAAAAATATATAACTGAATTGCAAAATCTCAATCTCGATGTAATTTACAATCCAAAATTAGGTGCAGACGACCTTGTCGACGCGGCAAAAAATGCATCCATCGTTATCGTCCGATCCACCGTCGTGAATGAAGCATGTATCAAAAATAGCGATGAGTTGAGTTTAATAATTCGTGCCGGGGCGGGTGTAAACAATATTGATTTAAAAGCAGCAAGTGCAAAAGGTATTTATGTAGCAAATTGCCCCGGAAAAAATTCCATTGCCGTTGCAGAACTTGCTATGGGATTGATACTTGCTATCGATCGGAAGATCCCCGATAACGTTATAGATTTTCGTAATGGAAAGTGGAATAAAGCAACATATTCAAAAGCTGACGGTTTGTTGGGCAAAAAACTCGGCATTATCGGAACCGGTAAAATAGGTCAGGAACTGATCAAACGGGCACAGTCGTTCGGCATCGAAGTCTTTGCCTGGTCCCGTTCATTAACCCCCGAACGTGCTGCAGAGATCGGAGTAAACCATTGTAAAAGAATTGAAGACATTGTCGATGTCGTCGATATCGTGTCGGTGCATCTTGCATTAAAACCTGATACAAAAGGCATTATATCAAAAGCTGTAATTGAACGAATGAAACCCGGAACAATTTTCATCAACACTGCCCGTGCAGAGGTCGTCGATGAAGACGCGCTTGTGAAAGCAGTAAAAGATGGAAAAATACGAGCAGGACTGGATGTGTTCGATGACGAGCCTGAACAGAAAGAAGGCGATTTCTCAAGTACCTTACAGAATATTGAAAATATATATGTAACTCATCACATTGGTGCATCGACCGAGCAGGCGCAAAATGCAGTTGCTGCAGATGCGGTATCCATTGTTCGTGAATACGTATCTCAGGGACAAGTGAGAAATTGGGTGAACCGATGTGAAACCACCGATGCCGAATGGCAATTGGTTGTACGGCATTACGATAAGCCCGGCGTTCTGGCAAATGTTATGACAGTCTTAAAAGAAGGAAACATCAATGCCGAAGAACTTGAGAACGTTATCTTCGATGGAAAAATAGCAGCCTGTTGTACTATTCAGCTCGATAATAAACCGACCGATGCGATGCTGGAGAAGATCCGGAGTCGTAGTGATGAGGTGATCAGTGCCACACTTATAAATTTAAATAGCAATATTTAATGAATATCGATTAATATAAAAAGGAGATATAAACCCGACGTGAAATTCAGCTCATCATTTTTCCCCACTCAAAAAGAAGTACCCGTAGATGCAACTATTCCAAGTCACATTCTTATGCTCCGGGCGGGACTTATTCGCCCGCTTGCTGCAGGTATTTACTCACATTTACCGATCGGGCAACGGGTTATGCTCAAGGTTATGCAGATCATTCGCGAGGAGATGAATGCAATCGGAGGGCAGGAATTATTTCTTCCCGCGTTAAATCCCCTTGAATTATGGCAGGAAACCGGTCGTGTCGATGACTTTGGCGATATCATGTTTCATGTAAAAAATCGTCCGATGGTGCTCGCACCGACGCACGAAGAAGTTATCTGTTCGATTGCGAAGAACTTCCTGCGTTCCTATAGGGATATGCCGCAGATCTGGTATCAGATACAGACAAAATTTCGCAATGAACCGCGTCCCCGCTCCGGTGTTCTGCGCGGACGGCAATTTGTCATGAAAGATGCGTATAGTATGGATACTTCGTGGGAGGGCCTTGATGAAAGTTATGATAAGCACGCCGAGGCATATAAGAAAATATTTGCACGGTGCGGATTAAAGTTCTTTATTGTAGGAGCTTCGAGCGGCGCGATGGGCGGATCAGGTTCACAGGAATTTATGGTCGAGTCGCCGTCAGGTGAGGATACGTGTGCGGTATGCAGCAATTGCGGCTATGCGGCAAATGTCGAAGTGGCCGAATCGAATATCCCGCCGCTGCCCCGTTCCGATAATAACCCGGAGCTTGAGGATATCCACACACCGAACGTGCGGACAATAGATGAACTTGTTGAATTTTTAAATGTTCCGGCAGAAAAATTGGCGAAATCGCTTGTTTATATGCAGAACAACGAAACGCCGATTCTTGTGCTTATGGTCGGCAACGATGTTTTGAATGAAACGAAGCTTGCCAGTGCTCTGGGTGGAAATATACGTCCTATGCACCCCGATGAAATTGAACCGCTTACCGGTGCGCACTCCGGATCACTCGGACCGGTAGGTTTGAAAAATTTCAAGATCATCGCCGATAATCGATTGAAAGATGCCAACGGGTTGGTCAGCGGTGCAAACAAAGACGATTACCATATTGGAAATATAGACATTAAACGCGATGTAAACCTCGATGGTTATTACGATCTGCGCGAGGTTAAAGAAGGAGAGGCGTGCGTTGAATGCGGTAACCAACTCCGGGTCGTAAATGCTATTGAGATCGGACACATTTTTAAGCTCGGCACAAAATATGCTGAAGATCTGAAAGCATATTTCCTGAACGAGAAAGGCGATGAGCAGCCAATTATAATGGGAAGTTATGGTATCGGCGTTGAGCGTATCATTGCAAGCTATATCGAACAGAATCATGATGAGAACGGTATCATCTGGAATAAGACGATCGCACCGTTCCACATACATCTGATCGGATTGAACATGAAAAATGAAATGGTGCGTGAAGCATCCGAAAATGTATATCAGCTTCTTATCGATAATGGATATGAGGTTATATTCGATGACCGGGACGATGTTTCGGCTGGAGTGAAATTTAAAGATGCCGATCTGTTGGGTATGCCGCTGCACATTATCGCCGGTGAGAAGAATCTTCGTGATGGAAATGTTGAGACCAAGGTGCGCGGAACGGGAGAGCGTTCGGTAGTTGCAATAGAAGATATATTAAATAAAATCGAAAAACTAGATTATTAGCAGGAATTAGCAAATGCCACAGGAACATAAATTCCTTGTCGGAAAAGAATGGCGATCTTCATCTGAAAAGGAACCGAACCGAAATCCATATACCGGTAAAGTAATCGCCGATATCTGTCAGGCACAAGAACAGGATATGGAAGATGCCATAGTCTCTGCTGTTGAAGCATACGATCAAACCAAACGTATGCCGTCGTACAAACGATCGGAGATATTGGTAGAGATCGCTTCACGTCTCAAAAAGGTACGAAAAGAAATTGCACTGACAATGGCCGAAGAATCCGCTAAGCCTATATCGCAAACACTGGTCGAGGTTGACCGGGCAATATTAACGTTTACTATAGCAGCTGAGGAAGCAAAGCGTATCTATGGTGAAACTATTCCGCTTGATCTTGCATCACATTCAGAGCGGAGGTGGTCGCTTACACGCCGGTTCCCCATCGGGCCTGTCAGTGGAATATCCCCGTTTAATTTTCCGTTAAATCTGATCGCACATAAGATCGCCCCGTGTATTGCATCGGGAAATACCATGGTATTAAAACCCCCGCCACAGGCACCGTTAACCGGACTCTGGTTGGCACAAATTGTACTTGATGCCGGTGCTCCCCCGGGTACGTTTAATGTTCTGCCTTGCAAGATTGAAGTGGCAGATAAGCTTGTAACTGATGATAGATTTAAGATGTTAAGCTTTACCGGAAGCCCGGAAGTTGGGTGGAAGTTGAAAAGTAAAGCCGGTAAAAAGAAAGTTTTACTTGAGCTTGGAGGGAATGCAGGAGTAATAGTCGATCGAACTGCAAACCTTGATTATGCAGTGAATCGTATAGCATTCGGTGCGTATGCAAATGCCGGGCAAATTTGTATTAAAGTGCAGCGAATATTTGTACACGAAGATATCTACGATGATTATCTGCTGCGTTTTAAGGAAGCAATGAAAGAACTTGTAGTCGGTGATCCGCTTGAAGATGAAACAATGGTAAGCTCTTTAATTGATAAGGAAGCTGCCGATAGGGTGGAAGCTTGGATTGAGGAAGCGAAAAAGGGAGGCGCAAACGTGCTGCACGGCGGCAAGCGGAAAGGTATTATCATTGAACCGACGTTGCTCTCCAACACCATGCCCAGTATGAAAGTGTATTGCGAGGAAGTGTTCGGGCCGGTTGCGACCATTCACCGTTTTCGTGATATTCAGGAAGCGATTGACGGTGTGAATGACAGTGAGTTCGGATTGCAAGCCGGTATTTTTTCGAACGATTTCCGGAATATATTTTACGCATACGAACAAATCGATGTCGGCAGTTTGATCGTAAACGATTTCCCGACCTACCGGATCGATAATATGCCCTACGGTGGTGTTAAGAATTCCGGGCATGGTCGCGAAGGGATTCGATATGCGATGGAAGCAATGACCGAAGTGAAATTGTTAGCGTTTAATTTTATTTAAGAAGTTTATATGGCTGAGTTCGTCCATCTTCATAATCATTCACACTACAGTTTGCTCGACGGTGCTGCAACAATCGACGATCTGGTCAATGCTGCGGTACGGCATACCATGAAAGCTCTTGCATTGACCGATCATGGTGTTATGTTTGGTGCGATCGAGTTTTATAAGAAAGCAAAGAAAGCCGGTATTAAACCGATCCTCGGATCGGAGTTTTACATTGTGACCCGTGGCAGCCGGTTCGATAAATCAGATCAAAGCGCAAACGGTAACAGCGGTAATGGCAGGAGCGGGAAACGAAACGTATATCATCACATCGTGTTGCTGGCTAAAAATAATACCGGGTATCAAAATCTTATCAAGCTTTGTACACTCGGTCACACCGAAGGATTTTATTACAAACCCCGCATTGATGCTGAACTTTTAAAAGAATATTCCGAAGGGGTAGTGTGTCTCTCTGCGTGTGCAGGTGGCGTTGTAGCTGCACATCTTGTCGATGGTAACTATGATGCAGCGAAAGAAGCAGCGGTCGTTTACAAGAATATCTTCGGAGATGATTTTTATCTCGAGATCCAGAATCATAATTATGCACCGGAGAAAAACGTACTCGAAGGTATGCCCCGGATCGCCAGAGAACTTAACCTGAAACTTATCGGCACAAATGATATTCACTATATCGAAAAAGATCACGCTATACCGCATAATGTGATGCTGAAGATTCCCGATGCGAACAGCACCAATGCGCAGGATATTGATGTGCTGCGATACGGTACCGATCAGATCTATTTTAAAAGTGCCGAAGAGATGCATGAGGTATTCAAGAAATGGCCCGAGGCAATTGAGTCGACCCTTGAAGTTGCAGAGAAATGCAATGTCGAGCTCGATCTCAAGACAAACCACATGCCCGAATTTCCGATTCCCCCAGATGCTGGTGTAAATACTCTGGATGATTATTTCGAAAAACTAACCCTTGAAGGCATGAAAGAGCGGTATGATGAGATAACCCCGGAAATTGAAGAACGTGTTCGAAAAGAGCTTGATGTCATCAAGTCTATGGGTTATTCGGGCTATTTTCTTATCGTATATGATTTTATACGTGCCGCAAAAGAGATGGATGTGCTTGTCGGACCCGGACGCGGGAGTGTTGCAGGGAGTATCGTGGCGTATGCACTTGGTATCACCAATGTCGATCCCCTTGAGTACGGATTGCTCTTTGAACGCTTTCTGAATCCCGATCGCGTCAGCATGCCCGATATCGACGTAGATTTTTCCGACCGGAAACGGGAAAAAGTTATTCAGTATGTACGTGATAAATACGGTGAAGAATCTGTTTCCCAGATAATAACATTCGGAACGCTGTCATCCCGCGCGGTGCTCAAAGATGTCGGGCGGGTACTTGGTATTCCGTTAAGCACGGTTGAGTCTATTACAAAGCAAATACCGGTATCGCAGGGACGGGTAATGCCGATACGGGAAGCATTGAAGTCTGTACCGGAATTGAGATGGTTGAAATCAAGCAACGATCCGAAGATTAAAAACCTTGTTAAGATTTCTACAGTACTTGAAGGGATGAACAGGAATGTCAGCACTCACGCTGCAGGTGTTGTCATTGCGCCGGGACCGGTAAGTGAATACGTGCCGCTGTATAAAACTCCGCAAACCGAGTTGATGACCCAGTATAACATGAAAGATCTCGAAGATGCAGGCATGTTAAAGATGGATTTTCTCGGATTACGAACGCTTACCGTTATTGAAGATACGCTCGAAATGATCGAAAAAAAGACCGGAAAGAAAATCGATCTTGATGAAATCCCGATGGATGATCAAAAAACCTTTGAGTTATTCTCCAGAGGTTTAACAGTAGCTGTATTTCAGTTTGAATCCCGCGGTATGCAGGATTATTTAAAGAAGCTGAAACCTGAGTCTGTCAATGATCTTGTTGCCATGAACGCACTGTATCGTCCGGGTCCGATGAGTATGATAGACGATTTCATTGACCGGAAGTTCGGGCGTAAGGATATCAATTATCTGCATCCTGATCTCGAACCAATACTGAAAGAGACCTACGGTGTCATCGTGTATCAGGAGCAGGTAATGAAAATTGCCAGCGTCATTGCAGGCTTTACCCTTGCCGCTGCGGATATAATGCGCCGTGCGATGGGTAAAAAAGATAAAGCCCTGATGGCGGAACAAAAGAAAGAGTTTATTGCAGGAGCTGCAAAAAAGGGAACGCCGAAACGAACTGCTACCGAGATATTCGATCTTATCGATAAATTTGCCTCGTACGGTTTTAACAAATCGCATAGTGTTGCATATTCGGTGCTTGCGTATCAGACTGCCTACCTGAAAACTCATTATCCGGCCGAGTTTATGGCATCCACAATGACAAGCGAAATTAACAACACCGATAAGATCGTATTATTTATCGATGAGTGCCGTAAACTCGGGATTAATGTTCTGCCGCCCGATGTCAATGAAAGTGACTGGAATTTTGTCGTTGCGGGTGATAGTGTGCGGTTTGGCCTTGCGGCAATCAAGAATGTCGGCACCGGTGCTGTCCACGAGATAGTTCGTGTAAGAAATAAGGGCGGAACGTTCAAGAATATTTTTGAGTTTTGTACCCGTGTTGATCTGCGGACGGTGAATAAAAAGAACATTGAAAGTCTGGTTCAGGCGGGCGCCTTTGATACAATTGAACCGAACCGAGCTAAATTACTTCAAACAGTCGACAGAGCGGTTGCATACGGTCAATCGCAAAAGAAACATGCTCTTGCAGGCCAATCGAATCTTTTCGATCTTGGAGGAACCGGCCAGGAAACAGAAGTGCAATATCCGGCGATGCCGGATGTTGAACCGTGGGGTGAAGCTGAAAAACTTTCACGCGAAAAAGCATTACTCGGGTTTTATGTTTCAGGTCACCCGCTGAAAAAATACGAACGCGAGGTTGAAGCATTTTCAACGGCAAAATTCGGTGAAGCTGATCTGGTGGAGTTCGACTCAAATGTTCGCGTGTGCGGTATTATAACTGCCGTGCGGACAAAGATTGACCGCAAGGGCAATACGATGGCGTTCGTTTCGATGGAGGATTTCACCGGCAAAGGAGAATTGATCGTCTTTTCCGATCCCTATAAGAATTACAAACATATACTGTATCCCGATTCATTAGTAATTATAGAAGGAAAAGCACAACCGACCGACGATACACTAAAGATATTGCCATCGGTCATTCGCCCGTTAAGTGAAGCGCATCAGCATTATGCAAAACAGGTAGTAATCTCTATTGATTTGCATGCGGTGCGGGAAGATGCAATCAAACGATTACGTGAAATTTTCGAGCAGCATCAAGGGAACTGTTCGTGTACCTTTGTCGTTGAAAATGCAGGCACGGCAGTCTCGAAGCGATGGTACAGCAGGAAGTATATGATCGATCCGAATGATTCCTTCCTTGAAGAAGTACACCGATTACTCGGGGAAAATTCTGTAAAGATTAATTAATAAGGAGATAATTATGAAACCGATTGAAGTATCTGATTCTAATTTTGAAAACGAAGTATTGAAAGCCGATACACCTGTACTCGTAGATTTCTGGGCAGAATGGTGCGGACCGTGTAAAATGGTTGCACCTGTAGTTGAGGAAATTGCAAAGGAATATGAGGGTAAAGTAAAGGTTGCAAAACTCGATGTGGATGCTAATCCGCAAACAGCCGGGAAATTCGGCATACGAAGCATTCCGACGTTGTTGGTATTTAAGGACGGACAGGTTGTAGACCAGATTATTGGTGCGGTGCCCAAGCGTCATCTTGTTGAAAAAGTTGAAAAGCACGTTGTTGCGGCATAAAACATTCCCCGGGGCACAATTCCTGTGCCCCATTTTATTTCATTTCCGAGAATAATTGCTCCCTTATGTATCTTTTTGTATATTATAAGTTTACGACATTTTTGTATCATTAATCAGCCCTGCAATGGAAACTGTGAAAAACGGAAATAAAGCATTTCTCAAACGTACTCACACTTGTGGTGAGTTGCGGAGACATCATATCGGTGAAATGGTTGTCCTGAACGGCTGGATCGATACCCGCCGTGATCTGGGAGGTGTTGTATTTTTCGACGTGCGCGACCGGTATGGTGTAACGCAAATCGTATTCGCCCCTCAACATGATGAAGAATTGTATCGCCGTGCTCAATTGTTGCGTGGTGAATATGTTGTAGCCGTTAGTGGGGTCGTAGAAGAACGACCCGAAGGTACCTATAATCCGAATATACCGACAGGTGAAGTTGATATTGTAGTCAAAGAGCTTGAGGTATTAAATAAAGCGGAGACGCCACCGTTTCAAATTAAAGACCGTGTGGATGTTAGCGAAGATCACCGGCTGCGCTATCGCTATATTGACCTGCGTCGTCCGGCAATGCGCGATAATTTACTGATGCGGCACGCTATGGCACAGGTGACACGAAGCTATTTTGATGAACATAGATTTGTAGAAATCGAAACGCCGTTTCTGATGAAAAGCACCCCTGAAGGTGCACGGGATTTTCTGGTGCCGAGCAGAGTGAATAAAGGTAAGTTTTATGCCTTACCACAGTCACCACAAACATATAAACAAATTTTGATGGTCTCCGGCTTTGACCGGTACTTTCAAATAGTTAAGTGTTTCCGCGATGAAGATCTTCGTGCCGACCGGCAGCCGGAATTCACACAAATCGATCTCGAGATGTCGTTTGTCGATGAAGATGATGTTTTTACCGTCTCTGAAGGATTACTGGTGCGTTTGTTGAAAGAAGTGCTCGACGTTGAAGTTACTGCACCATTCGACCGCATGAGTTTCAAAGACGCGATGGAGCGATACGGTACCGACAAACCGGATAGAAGATTCGGGCTTGAAATTACAACCCTGTCGGATATCGTGAAGGATGTACCATTTAAAGTTTTCAGTGATACAATTAAAAACGGCGGTGCCGTTGCAGGATTTGTTGCTCCGGGATGTGCTTCATATACCCGCAATCAACTTGATAACCTTGTGGATTTAACCAAATCACTGGGTGCAAAGGGGTTGGTGTATGTCAAAGTAACCGATAACGGCTATGAGACCCCTGTTCAAAAATTTCTTTCACAGGACGATCTTAAAGCAATAGCTAACGCTGTCGATGCTATGACCGGTGATTTAATATTAATCGTCGCCGATTCCTGGAAAAATTGTTATAGTGTGCTCGGTGATCTTCGGCTTGAGTTCGGCAGACGGTTGGAGCTTATTGACCATGATAAAATTGATTTACATTGGGTGACTGAATTTCCATTATTCGAGTGGGATGAAGAGGATAAACGATATTATGCAATGCACCATCCGTTTACATCGCCGCGAATTGAAGATATCGAGAAATTAAAAGAGAGTGTTGAGGGAGTCAAAGCACGGGCTTACGATCTTGTGATGAATGGAAATGAGATCGCCGGCGGAAGCATCAGGATCCATACTCCCGAGCTGCAATCGATTGTATTTGATAAGCTCGGTATCAGTCCGGAGGAAGCTGCAATGAAGTTTGGATTTTTAATGGATGCGTTCAAGTACGGTGCTCCACCACACGGAGGTATTGCATTCGGATTCGATCGTCTTGTGATGTTGTTTGCCGGCCAGAAATCGATTCGTGATGTCATAGCTTTTCCGAAGACGAGCAGCGGTTTGTCACTTATGGATGGCTCACCCTCTGAAGTTTCTGAAGAGCAGTTAAAAGAATTACATCTGAAATTAAGATTATAACATATGAAAGAACCAATACGCATAGCAAGCGGACAAGGATTCTGGGGTGACTTGTTAACTGCTCCGAAAATGCAGGTTACCAAAGGACCGGTTGATTATCTGGTAATGGATTATCTTGCCGAGGTAACTATGTCCATTATGCAAAAACAAAAGAAGCGCGATCCGTCACTCGGCTATGCAAAAGACCTTGTACCACTTATTGCCGATATCCTTCCCGATTGTATTGATCGAAATGTAAAAATTATTACAAACGGAGGAGGAGTCAATCCACAGGCTTGTGCTGAGGCAATCCTGGCAAGTGCCCGTGAACTGGGAATTAAAGGGTTAAAAATCGGTGTTGTTACTGGTGATGACATATTGGAGCGGATGGATGAATTCCGCTCGCAGGGTATTGAATTCCGGAACATGGAAACCGGTGAGGATGTCGGTGTCATTGCTGATAAAATTTCCAGTGCTAATGTTTATTTTGGTGCATTTCCGATAGTAGATGCATTGCAGCAAGGTGCCGATATTGTTATCACGGGACGTACAACCGATACCGGTTTAACGCTTGCTCCCATGATCTATGAATATGGCTGGAAAGAAGGCGACTGGGATAAACTGGCTGCCGGTACAATAGCGGGACACATAATGGAATGCGGTGGGCAGGCGACTGGCGGGAATTTTTCTGCCGATTGGAAGAGCGTTCCGGAACTTGAAAATATTGGTTTCCCGATCACCGAAGCGTATGCCGATGGTAGTATTGTAATTACTAAACACGAAGGAACCGGCGGTTTGGTAACACAACAAACGGTAAAAGAACAGTTGCTTTATGAAATCGGCGATCCTGGAAATTACATTACACCGGAGACGATAGCAGATTTTACTACTGTTCAATTATCGGATGACGGACCGGATCGTGTTAAGATGACCGGCGTAAAGGGAAAACCCTGTACCGATACGTACAAAGTATCAATGTCGTATGCTGATGGATATACGGCAGTCAGTACATTAACATATACCTGGCCCGATGCGTTTGAAAAAGCGAAGGCAGCCGATACAATTTTACGAAAACGTCTGGAAAATCTCGGTTTGAAGTTTGAGGAAATCCGGACCGAGTTTGTCGGGGTGAATGCCTGTCACGGACACCTCGTTTCGATGCCAGACCACATTAATGAGGTTGTGTTGCGATTCGGTGTTCGCGGCAAGGATTTTAAAATGGTGGAACGGTTCGGCAAGGAGATTGCACCGCTGATTTTAACCGGTCCGCCGAGTGTGACCGGTTTTGCCGGCGGAAGGCCGAAACCGAGTGAAGTAATTGCATTTTGGCCGGCATTGATGCCCAAGAACGCCGTGACTCCCAATATAATAATAGAACAAATTTGATATGCATATACGTTTAATTGATATAGCACATGCCCGCTCGGGCGATAAAGGTGATACGGCTAATATCGGATTGATTGCCCGTGAAGAAAAGCATTATCCGATTTTGAAAAAATATGTTACGGCCGAAAGAGTTAAATCGTTTTTCGGAGAGATGGTAAAAGGCGATGTTGAACGATTTGAATTACCGAATCTCGGTGCTTTGAATTTTCTGCTTCACGGTGCTCTCGGTGGAGGCGGTACAAAATCGCTGATGACCGATGCACAGGGTAAAACGTTTGCAGCGGCATTATTACGAATGGAAATTGATATTGAAGAAACTGTATAAATTGACTGAGGTGATAGTATGCAAGATATAAAAACTGAAATTAAAGACCTTCGGGAAAAAATACTCTATCTGCGGAGGTATCTTTGACATCGAGCAGAAAGAACACGAGATAGCGGAGTTGCAGGAAAAGACCCAGGAACCAGGTTTCTGGGATGATAATATCGCCGCACAAAAAGTAATGCGCGAAATCACAACGCGTAAAGATTGGGTGGATTCGTGGGCCGAACTGAATAAACAAATCGAAGATCTGGAAACCCTTATCGAACTTGATGAAGAATCCGATGACAATTCTTTACATTCTGAAATTGAAGCAGAATTGAAAAAAGTAAAAGAGGGTGTTACCGATCTAGAATTTTATAGTATGTTGAGCGATGAGGATGACCGGCGCAATGCATTGCTCACGATTCATGCCGGAGCAGGAGGCACCGAGGCACAGGACTGGGCGCAAATGTTGATGCGTATGTACCTGCGCTGGGCAGAACGGAGAGGTTTTCAGACAACATTGTTTGATATGCTTGAGGGCGATGGTGCGGGTATCAAAAGCGCTACCATCGAGATCAAAGGTAATTATGCGTACGGGTATCTGAAAGCGGAAAACGGTGTCCATCGGCTTGTTCGTATTTCGCCGTTTGATGCCAATGCACGCCGGCATACATCATTCGCATCCGTTTTTGTCTATCCGGAAATTGAAAACGAAAGTGAGTTTGATATTGAAATCAATCCAGCTGACCTGGAAATGGATACTTTTCGGGCCGGAGGCAAGGGCGGTCAGAATGTGAATAAAGTTGAAACTGCCGTTCGGTTGCGGCATTTACCCTCCGGAATTGTTGTCTCCTGTCAGCAGGAACGTTCGCAGCATCAGAACCGCGAGCGTGCTATGGTGATGTTAAAAGCGCGATTATATCAGAAAAAGCGTGAAGAGGAAGCGGCAAAGCGTGATGCCGTTGAAGGTGCAAAGAAAAAGATCGAATGGGGAAGTCAAATTCGTTCATATGTATTTCACCCGTATAATATGGTCAAAGATCACAGAACCAATGTTGAAACCAGCGATACGCGTGGTGTAATGGATGGCGATATCGATCAGTTTATTAAAGCATTTTTAATAGAATTTGGCTCACAATCAGTACTAAAAACAGCATAATATGAGTGAAAGTTTTATTGCATTGGTCGAACGTTATACCCATACCATCGCCGGTATAGGTATAGCTTTTACTGCCGGCATTATCTTGATGCCCGGTCATTCTCACTGATGTACAACTATGGCTTATGAATCGTTTATAGCTCGCCGTAATTTATCCTCCCGGCACCGGACGGGTTTTATTTCTTTTGTAACTTTTATCGCAATTCTCGGTGTTGCGATAGGTACGATGGTGCTTATAATTGCACTTGCTATTATTACCGGTTTCGAGCGCAAACTCGAAGAGACACTCGTAGGATTCTCCTCTCATATTCAGGTGGTTGGATTTCAGAATCAACCGCTCCGTGATTATCAAGCAAATTTAGTTACCCTGCGTGAAACCGACGGCATCCGGCATGTTGCGCCGTTTATCCAGCGCGAAGGAATGATTCGTTCCCGTGAGGGATTCGAGGGTATTCTTATGAAAGGACTTGAAGAGGAGGTCGATGCATCACTTATGCAGGAATATGTTACCTCCGGAGTATTTGATCTCTCAGAACAGGAACCAAATCGCGGCGGCATAATCATCGGTGAGCAGTTGGCACGGCGCCTCGCCGTTGATTTAGGTGATCGCTTAACTATTTTTGCACTCGAACAAGCCGAAGGAACCGTAATAGGATTTGCCCGCGCTGCTCAATTCATAGTAACCGGTATCTACGAAACCGGCATGGCAGAATATGATGATATTTATGTGTTTGTAGATCTATCCGCTGCGCAGCGAATGTTACGAATGGACGGCCTGGTATCCGGGTATGACATAATGGTCAGCGATATTGATCGGATTCACAGTATTTCCGAAGGTTTGTTCACCAAACTTGGCTATCCGCATTACCCGCGGACAATGTATCAAATGTACCGGCATTTGTTTACGTGGATTGAGTTGCAGAAGAAGCCGATCCCGATCATTCTCGGATTGATTATTCTTGTAGCATCGGTTAATATTATCGGAACGATGCTGATGCTGGTGATGGAAAAAACCAATCAGATCGGTACATTAAAAGCGCTCGGCATGACACGGCGAAGCATCGGGAAAATATTTGTGATCGATGGGATGATCATCGGTGTGGTAGGTGTTATTATCGGAAATCTGACAGGGTTTATTCTTTCTTTTATACAATATCAGTATCAGATCATAGCAATCCCGGGTGAGATTTATTATATGAATTATGTACCGATTGCCATAGAACCGCTGCATTACCTGATCGTAACGGCGGTTGCACTGGCAATGTGTTTTGTATGCAGTATCGTACCGGCACGACTAGCCGGCCGACTTGATCCTGTTACTACGATTCGGTTTGCCTGATGAACTTTGAACGATTCATAGCGAGAAGATATCTTTTATCAAAGCGGAAAGCCCGATTTATCAGTATTATTACGTTAATTTCCGTAATCGGGATCACGGTCGGTGTCGCCGCATTAATCATCGTTCTATCTGTCTTTAACGGATTCAATAGTCTTGTCACCGATATTCTGGTTGGATTTGATCCGCACATCAGGGTTGAACCGGCAACCGGAACGGCACTCCCTGACTATGAACGGGTAATATCGGTGCTGGAAGAAGACGATCGTGTGAAAGCATATTCACCTGCAGCAAGCGGCAGATCGATGATTGTCGTGAAAAATATAAACCGGATCATCAATGTGCGTGGTATGGATCCTGATAAAATGCCCGATGTATCCGGCGTTGAAGAATCAATGGTGCTTGGGTCGTTGCTGTTAGATAGACCGGATAATTCGGACGGGATAGTGTTGGGGATAGGCCTTGCCGATCGACTCAATGCAATGCAGGGCGATACGGTAACAGTCATCAGTCCGCAGGGAATGGAGGCAGCACTGTTACGGTTCGGTCAGCCGATTCTCCGGCGTTATATCGTATCGGGAATTTATGAGTCGATGAATCAGGATTATGATGCGAATTATGCTTTTGTGTCACTTCATAGTGCACGCCGCTTATTTAATCTTGGGGAAGATATAACCGGAGTCGAACTGCGGCTTCATAATTTCAGACAATCCGATGCAGTAAAGCGTGACCTCCAGCGTGCGTTGGGCGACGGCTATCTTGTGCAAACATGGTATGATTTGCACCGTGATTTATATTCGGTGATGGAAATCGAACGGTGGGGGGCGTATATAATTTTATCATTAATTATCGCGGTAGCTACTTTCAACATTCTTGGCTCACTAACAATGACCGTAATTGAAAAAACCCGTGATATAGGTGTATTAAAAGCCATGGGTGCGACAAAACGTGAGGTAATTCGTATCTATTTATTCGAAGGAGTGTTGGTAGGTATCATAGGATCGGTAATAGGAAGCTTGATCGGTTATATAGTGTGTTACCTGCAAATACAGTATCATTTGTTTCCTCTTGACCCAACCGTATATATAATACCTGCGTTGCCTGTGGAGATAAGACTAATTGATTTTATAGCAGTAGGCGGTGCGGCATTATTGCTGTCATCACTTGCTGCACTATATCCCGCAAAGCGTGCGGCGAGGGTATTACCCGCGCAAGCGGTTCGGTGGGAATAATAATCCTGAAAGATCATATATGAAAAAAAGTGATATAATTATAAAAGCAGAAGGTATAAAGAAGCGATATTCAATGGCAAAGCGTCATGAGCTTGAAGTTCTAAAAGGAATATCACTTGAAATTAAACGGAAAGAAACAATCGCTGTCATCGGCCCTTCGGGTGCGGGCAAGAGTACATTGCTGCATATACTCGGTGGCCTTGATCGTCCGAATGAGGGAAAAGTTTTATACGGCAAAGAAAATATATTTGATTATTCGGATGATCAACTGGCGCGATTTCGGAATAAAGAAATTGGTTTTGTTTTTCAATTTCATCATCTGTTGCCGGAATTCACAGCACTTGAAAATGTTCTTATGCCGGGTCTGATCAATGGAAAATCTTTCGCAAAAAGCGAGAAAAAAGCAAAAGAAATACTTGATTTAGTAGGTTTGTCAGACCGGATATCGCATTTTCCATCAGAATTATCCGGCGGAGAACAACAGCGGGTGGCGGTGGCCAGAGCATTATTGAATGACCCTAAGATCTTATTCGCAGATGAACCATCGGGAAACCTTGATCGCAGCGGGGGAGAACAATTACACAATCTTTTGTGGCAACTAAATGACGATATCGGGATAACACTTTTCATTGTTACCCATAATCTTGAACTTGCGGATAAAGCAGACCGAATAATTCGCCTTATTGATGGAAAAATCGACAATTTGGAGGCTGAAAAAAAATGAAATTATTTTTTGCAAGATATTGACATTTTGTAGAAAAAACGTATATTTGGTATAGACCGTTACGACAGTTTCTCCCCTGACTGTTGTAATTCAAAAGGTCAAGCCCGGTGTCCCCCCCAACACCGGGCTTTTTAATTCTCCCGGGGGCTAAATTTAGATAAAATAATGGTGTAACAATTGTATGGCACGACCCGTTAAAAAGAAAAGGTCAAAACGTAAACAAAGTGGAGATCGAACGCTTCCACTGACAAATGTAAACTATGTTATGTTACTCATTGGAGTGGGAGTAATTATAATTGGATATTTGTTTATGTTAGAGGGATCGGTTGACGGCGTGATGCCGATAGTTATTGCACCAATATTGTTGGTTATCGGTTATTGTATAATAATCCCGTTTGCTTTACTGTACAGGAAAAAAGAAGAAGTAAGCGGAAATACCGGATCAGCATCACAAAGTTGACATTCCTCGAGATGTTTTTTATCTTAATAAATTAGTGCCGTTTTACCAAAAAGAGGCTGTAGCTCAGCTGGTAGAGCATCTGCCTTTTAAGCAGGTGGCCGATGGTTCGAATCCATCCAGCCTCACTAAAATATTAATGCGGAAGTGGTGGAATTGGTAGACACGCCATCTTGAGGGGGTGGTGCCTCGAAAGGGCATGGGGGTTCAAGTCCCCCCTTCCGCACCAAATTTAAAACAACTATTCCACTATATGGAGGGTGATACAAATGAAGAGAATCGCAATGTTGCTGGTACTCATGCTTTCGATCGGTCTCATCGGGTTTGCACAAGAACATGATGACCCACAGGTACAGGCGGATGAGCTCTTCAATGAGGGAAACTCGCTTTTGCGGGCTGGAAACTTAGCGGAGGCTGTCAATAAATATTCAGAGGCGCTGGAGATTGTAGAAGATCACCGGTATTATTATCAAAAAGCGGTTGCCTTGCTGCGCATGCAGCGTTTTGACGATGCCGTGACTGCCTTTAATGATGCTCTTGATCACGGAACCGATATGGAAACAGTACGGCAAGGTTTATCCGGTGCATATATGGGTAAAGGAGAAGAGTTATTCAGTGCCGGAAATTATTCGGGTGCGATCGAGCACTATAAAGAAGCTGTCGAAATAAATCCAGATCCACGCTTCTATAATCGTATTGCTATCGCAAAGCGCCGAAATAATCAGAATCAGGAAGCCGTTGAAAACTTTCAGAGAGCAATCGAGTTAAATCCTCAATATGCCGTTGCCTATGCAGGACTTGGAGGTGCGTATGTAAGTCTGCAACAGTTTGATAATGCGATTGATGCGTATTCAAATGCGCTCCAGATAGATCCGACGTTGCAGCAGGCTCAGACTGGTTTAGCCACAGCCTATACTGCACAAGGTCACGAGTTGCTCGAACGCGGAAGAGTCAGTGATGCTATCAATAATTTTGAAAATGCTATCGATTCACATCCGCAGCATAGCCAGGCTTATTTGTTGCTTGCAGTTGCAAATAATCGACTTGGTAATTACCAACGGGCAGAGGAGCATGCCCGGAATGCAATTGAGTATAAAACCAGCGGCCAAAAAGGCGGCGAATATTTTGAACTTGGTATTGCATTACGGAATCAGGGCAGAAAACAGGAAGCTATCGCTGCATTTGAAGAGGCAGCCAAAGATTCGCGATATCGGCGAAACGCAGAGTACGAACTCGAAGAGTTAAGATAATACAGTAATTCAATATGAGAATATTCTAATAAAACCCCATTTTCCTTGAAAGATAATGGGGTTTTATTTTTTTTAAGTTGATTTTTATTTATAATGTGTCTATATTTAAAAAAAATATTGACTTACTCAATGTGGATATTATGCGCTACACTGTAATATTATCGTTTTTAATTTTTTGTTGCTTTCTTGTAGGACTATCCGGATCCCGGGTCACTAACTTATCGGTTAATGCCGATGGAAGAGACATAATAATTTCCTGGGAGATGCTTGATCAAAATGGTGTTCAACATTTTAATATAGAACGCAGAACCGCTGATCAAGAAAATTTTATTCGAATTAATAACCAACCTGTTACGCGCAATACAAACAGAAATTATGAGTACGTTGACCGGGGGGTATTTAAACAAGGAACCGCTGTTGTATCTTATAAGGTGGCAATAGTTCAAATGGATGGAAGTGTACACTATACCGATGAAATATCACTCAGCAACATAAGCAGTGTTCCTTACCGGACGTGGGGAAGTATAAAATCAATGTTTCGGTAATAGCATTAATGTACGTATAGCTTTTTATAAACAAAGCGATGCTCAGCAAACTGTGTATCGCTTTTTTATTATTTTTTCAGAATGTTACATTTACCCAAAGATCTTATTCTTGCATCAGCATCACCGCGACGAATACAATTATTGCGACAAGTAGGGCTAGAGTTTCGTGCTATATCCGCTTCTATACAGGAAGAATATAACGGCAGAAAACCGGTGGAGTTTGCGGTCGATATGGCTGTTGAAAAGGCAAGCTCAGTAGCAGCATCACTTGAACAAGCAATTGTGCTGGCTGCGGATACCATTGTAGTACTGGGTGATAAAATTTTGGGAAAACCATCCGATGCCAAAGAAGCAAAAGAAATGCTTCATTCTTTAAGTAACCGCCTGCATGAGGTTATCACCGGTTATTGCATTTACGACCGGCCGTCAAATAATGTAATCAAGAATTATGAATTAACGAAAGTGTGGTTTCGTGAACTGGAAAACGAAGAAATCGAATCATATGTGAATTCAGGCTCACCGCTTGATAAAGCTGGCGCATATGGTATCCAGGACGATTTCGGTGCTGTGTTTGTCAGTCGTATCGAAGGATGTTATTATAATGTCGTCGGATTGCCGCTTGCAAAAGTATATAACGACCTTAAACATTGTATAGCTAATAATGTAATGTAAAAAGAAGAGGTGGAATATTATGGATCGGAAAATTCGCGTTCTTGTAGCTAAAGCCGGACTGGACGGTCATGACCGTGGGGCAAAAGTGGTAGCTGCCGCTTTACGCGATGCAGGTATGGAAGTTATTTATACCGGAATACGTAAATCACCCGAAATGATTGTCGAAGCTGCTCTGCAGGAGGACGTCGATGCTATCGGCATTAGCATCCTGAGCGGTGCACATATGACGGTCTTTACAAAAATTAAATCCTTGATGGATAAGAATGATATGAAGGATGTTCTTTTATTCGGAGGAGGTATCATACCAGACAAGGATGTCCAGAAATTAAAAGAAATGGGTGTTGGTGAAATCTTTACCCCGGGTGCGTCGACATTGGATATTGTTGAGTACGTAAAGAAATGGGTACAAGAAAACAGGAATTGAAAAATAAAAAGCCCTCAACATTTTTCGAAGAGGGCTTCCTATTGTAGCGAACGGTTCAACTCGTTTGAGCGACTTTCACAACACTTGTTGCGTGAAGTCCTTTCGGCCCTTCTTCATATTCAAACTCTACTGTCTCACCCTCATGCAGAGTTCGATATCCTTCTCCAGTGATCGACTTGTAATGGACAAAGACATCTTCCCCTGTCGATTTTTTGATAAAACCGAATCCCTTGGCATTGTTGAACCATTTAACAGTACCGCGTTCCATAAGGCAAGCTACCTCATAACAGTTATGGAATAACCCTCCCGTTCGGGAAAGAGGGTAGTGAGCTAACAGCGGAATATACTACTCGGATTCGCTAAAATCAAGGGGAAAGATAAGAAAAAATATAGATCTCCCCATATCGTAAATTAATGCTACATTTAGCGATATTTTGGGGAGATTTTAGTTGCTCACTTTTTCTTCGATCGGGAAGATGATGAACCAGACTTCCCGTAGGATTCAATAAACGGCTTGAACAGATCGATAGGTATCGGAAACAACGTCGTTGAATTATTTTCACTGGCAATATCACCAAGTGTTTGCAGATACCGCAGTTGGAATGCAACCGGATAATCACTTATGACTTTTGCAGCATCGTACAATCTTTGTGCTGCCTGATATTCACCTTCCGCGCGAATAATTTTCGATCGCCGTTCACGCTCTGCTTCTGCCTGTTGTGCCATTGCACGCTGCATTTCAACAGGGAGATCCACGTGCTTCACCTCTACGGCAGAAACTTTAATACCCCACGGCTCGGTTTGATGATCGATGATTTGTTGAAGTGCGCGGTTTATTTTGTCGCGCTCAGCGAGCAATTCATCAAGCTCCGATTGTCCGAGAATACTTCGCAGTGTTGTTTGTGAAAGCTGTGAAGTAGCCATCAGATAATTCTCAACCGAGACAACCGCTTTATCCGGCTGAATGACGCGGAAATAAACAACGGCGTTAACTTTTACCGAAACGTTGTCTCGGGTGATGATGTCCTGTGTCGGAACATCCATAACGATGGTACGTAAACTTATACGCACCATTTTATCGATTATAGGGATTAAGAGAATAAGACCGGGGCCCTTGACGTTAATTAAACGACCGAGTCGGAAGATAACACCCCGTTCATACTCGCGTAGAATGCGGATTGCATTTGCTAAAATGATAACAGCAAACGCAACACCTATACCAATTACAGTCGGGAGAACTTCCATGTAAAATCTCCTTTCGATTTAGTCGGCTTTTTCAACCTTTAGTTTCATATTGTCAACACCCACAACTTTCACCCGTTCTCCTTTTTTAATTTTCCCGCTTACTGACTCTGCAGTCCACCGTTCACCAAATGCACGAACCTCACCCGTTGGGTCGAGTAATTCGAGAGCTTCACCAAATGTGCCAATTATTCCTTCTGCACCGGTTGCGGGTTTGCGTAGTTGTGCTCGAATACCCAGACTTATTGCAAAGAGGAAAAATGCGGTAATAAAAAATGTTACCGGAATAATTACTGTCCAGGAGATCCGGGCATATTCAAGAGCAGAGTCCGGATCGACCAGCATAATCGAGCCAAGCAGGAGAGATACGATACCGCCGATCGTTAATATTCCGTAACTTGGTACTTTTATTTCCAGTAAGAATAATATAATTGCAAAAGCAATCAGGGCAACACCCGCATAGTTGACCGGTAATGTGTGTAATGAGTAAAATGCAAGGATAAGTGATATCACACCTATAACACCGGGGAAAATTGCACCCGGATTATATATCTCAAACATTATTCCTGCGAACCCGACCATCATAAGAATATATACGATATTCGGATCGCTAATTATATTGAGAAAGCGTTGCTGCCAGTTCATTTCGAGAATAATGATTTCTGCGTTCTCTGTAGCCAGAGTTCTGGTCTCACGCTTTGTCTCAATTTCTCTTCCGTCTACTTGTGCCAGCAGATCGTTTATATCGCTTGCTATGATATCGATGATGTTGTCACGCAGCGCTTCCGATTCAGTTACCGAGAGTGATTGCCGGACCGCTTTTTCAGCCCACTCGACATTTCGTTCACGGTGTTCGGCTATTGTGCGGATAAATGCAGACGCGTCAGAGAGCGCTTTCTCGATCATTACCGTATCTGCCTGCCCATCCATACCAACGGGATGTGCGGCTCCCATATTTGTCCCGGGTGACATTGCAGCAACATGTCCGGCGAGTGTGATAAACACACCTGCTGATGTTGCCGATGACCCGCTTGGATATACAAAAACTGCTACTGGGATTTCACTTTCCAGAATATCGCTTACAATGGCACGTGTGGATGTAAGCAATCCGCCGGGTGTATTAATTTGAATGATTAACATTTCAGATCCTTCATCTCTGGCGGTTTGGATGCTTGAGTTAATCATTGATGCGACAGCAGGGTTAATTGAGCCGTCGATTTTCATTACGTGCACTTTTGTTCGCTCCTGTGCATTCCCTGCATTGAATAACCCGATGACGAGTATAATTGCCGCAAAAAGTGCTTTTTTCATTTTTTTCACATCCCTTCATCAATGGGAAATATAATTAAATTTTTAAAAAGTTAACTGTAATACGCTAAACACCGAAAATAAAACTTTGCGGAAAGGGTGGGATGACCTCCGGTGATCCCACCTGTGCTCTCTGTCCGCTTAACAATACAACTCAAATTATATAGTCTTTTCTACATTCCAGCCTCGCGGAAAGGGTGGGATGACCTCC
>PWXV01000026.1 GCA_003568415.1 Ignavibacteriales bacterium | reverse complement strand
GATATTTCAGCCCGAAGAACCACCAGGGGAGATCTTTCAATAACGGAACGCCTTCCCTGATCACGTTTTCCTCGGTTACATACAGCCCGCCGATCACGGTCTCTTCACCGTCAAGTAAAAGGACGCGCGTTTCTGCTTCGGCTTTTGCAATAACAGTGCTTATCACACCCGGAGAACCGGTCGAGCGCTCTGCCGCAATATCGAGTGAAATAAACGGTATGCCGTCTTCGATCAGGACTTCCGGTGTCACATTAATAATAGTACCGGTCTGTATAAACTGGTCGATGATATTGCCGGCAAAATCGCGTTGCTTGATAGAGATATCTTCACCCACCTGGATGCTTCCGGTCTGACCGGAACGTACCGTTATCTCAGGACTTGCGATAACTTCACCAATATCGGTTCCTTCGAATAATCTCAGGAGTGCGTTTATATTGGCAAAACTCCAGTCAGGAGCTATCTGGATCTCGCCCCCTCTGTCTTCTCTACCAATAACACCCTCTTCTCTGATATCACCGACAGGATCATCCAGTCTCGATGTCCCGACACCGCCGCGAATCTCGCCGAAACTATCGTCGGAACGGAAGAAATCCCATCGGATACCCGATTCACGCATTTTCCGGTGATTGACCTCGAAGAATACCGCAGAGATATTTACCTCACGGCTCCGCAGCGTCGGCCGGTCGGGATCGAACGGGCGGTCCGGCTCAATGTCAACCATGTCCGGGTCCCGTTTGATCAGTATGTGATCTTCGCCTTCATCATACCAGAGACCATGATGGGCAAGAATGCGATCGAGTGCATCGCGCCAGTGCATTGCTTCGATGTGCACACCGATCTCATCATTGCGTCGCTCCGGATCTATGATGATCTTTCCGGTTAATCGCTTACTCAGTTCGTTTAACTCAGCTATAGCCCTGTCAAACGAGAGGTGCCTCTCCATCGAAACAACTGCATCGGGCGGAGTATAGTCTCTCATTTCACGGCGTTCTATTCCCGTTTGCCCGTAGGCGGATTCTATAAATCCCGTTCCGGCAAGCAAAAGAACTAGCAAACCAATTAGAGCATGTCTTTGTAGTGAGTGCATAGGTAAAACTCCTTTACCGAGTTGTATTATTATCATTGTATCTAATTCTTAAATTGAACCGTTCTATAATTCCACCTTTATTGAGTGTAAACTCAACTCTGCTTTCTTCGGGAACGATATTGGTAACGCTTCCCAGATAAACTTCATCACCCATACGGATTGTCCGAATTTCGCCTTCGTGGTCAACCAATATTGCTCTATCCGGAAGTACCGCGCGCAACTCTGACCGCTCTGCCTCAACCAGATTGTGAATATTCGGCGGAATATCCGATAGAATGAGCGGCTGGAATGGATTATAACGCAGCGCATTTGGTCTGACCGGCCGCTGTCCCGTCGAGGTGAATAACTCCTCAACGCTCGTGAAGTAGCCGCGCAACTGCATATCGAACGTGACCATGAGTCTGGGCATTTCGGTCTCCCGATCACGTGTCTCGACACCGCGCAGGTTTATATCGTGAATTCTGTATAAACGGCGGCCGTTTTCGAGATACCAGAGAAAATTATAGAAGACATAGAACGGTGCTTCACCGCGAAGGTTGTAGGTATTATATCCATATCGTTCTTGCTCGGTTTTACCTCCGTAGATCATATCCAGCCGGACAAAACCGCCGCTGCGATCGATTGACCGGTTAAAATAATCATAGGTTTCGCCGGTAATGTCTGCCCGCGGTATATCTTTCGTTCTGCCTTCCCACCGCCGGCGCTGGTCTTCCAGTTCTTCATTCAGCCGGTTATACTCGGCAATAAGGCCGGGAATGCGCGCTATCTCCTCGTCTAATTCCGCAATGCGCTCCTCTTGTTCCTCGATCTTCGCCGGCTGCTGGATCCCCCATACATACCCGCCTGCCACTAATACAATGAGCAGCAAGACGAACAGGACGATGCTATTTCGTAAGGCGTATGACAAGGTTTACTCCAAATTGACTGTATTAATATGTTAATTATTTTTTTCTTTAAATTACTACCAGATACTTCTCAATAGTTCTCATTGAAAAAGTCAGACTTAACGCCCACGCTCACAGGTTTCGACTCCGCTCAACCTGCCCCCATCGCTCCAATGAATTACTTCATAAGTTATAATAAATTGTCACACTGAGCGGAGTCGAAGTGTGACAATCTCTTCACTCAGCCTGACCCCGAGTCCCGACAAGTCGGGACGGGGTGATTATTAGTTTTTCAGTGAGAACAACATTACACATACAAACCGTTACTCGGGTGTCCCGGTATCATCAACGGTTACTTTAAACTGATACACTATGCGATCGCGTATTTCCTGCACAATAACCTCCTGCAGAATCGCATTATCGAACAGATTGAAAAACCGCGGTATTCGTGACCGGTATATCGAGTACCCGTTGATCTCAAGTCCTCTTCCGTGATCGCCGGTCGATTGTACATCGAGTATCCATAACGAATTAATATCATTGACACCCGTACTGAGATGCGTCAGGTTCCTGCTCCACCGGTTGTAGCCCGGAACAAGCTGCTCGTACAGATCGAGTGCCGCCTGCAATTGCCCGATTTCATTTCGTAACTCCGCCACCGATGCCTCAAGCTGCTGCACCTCAAGCGCCTGCGTTTCCTTAAAGTCAATTTCCTGGGCTTGCCGGTTGATGGTTCTTTGCTGGGTCGGAATCTGCACTGCAAAGAAGACCGTTAACACAAAAAGAAGAATAAGCGCGGCATAGCCGTGCCAGGCGAACTTAAATACGTTTTGCTCCGCCATCAAATGCGACGGCAGCAAATTACTCGGATACATATGCGGATGCCTGGGTTCAAGCGCTTTCCAGGCAGCCGCTATCGGAACAGCATATTCCGATAACTCATCCACGCTATCGGCGGAGAACAAGCTGGTATCGAGCTCATCATATTTAACATAGCTGACATCGGATACCGAAAATTTATCCTTGAAGAAATCGCGCAGCCCGAGACGCTGCGCATCTCCCGCGAGTATGATCCGGTCAAGGTGATGGATCCCGATATTATCCTGTTCGAGCGAAGCACGCGAGTATATCGTGTTCTGCAGATTCGGCGACTCAATACCCTCTGCGATGACCGGTGCAAAGTGCTGATACTCGTTACCGCGCATAAATATCAATCGGGTGAACTCCTGCGCAACATAGATAAGCAATGTGTGCTCGTCGCTGTCGAAATCGTAGTTCGCACGAACGGCATTCATCATTGCAACTTCAGCAGTATCGATCACCGGTATACGCGGAGGCCGTTTGCCTTCGGCAGTCATTGCTTCGGAGATCAGGTTTGCAAGATGGACTCCATCCTCACGAACGATACAGATCAAGCTGCCCGTACCCGTTTCAAGTATTGAGACGGCATCCTCGTCCGGTACGACCGACCGCATATTCCCGAGTTCTTCAAGCACTCGCTGTTTTAATTTTTTGCCCTGAAGTCCGAAATCGGTTTCGATTATGTGGTAATCGATTGCCGGTTCGGTAACGGCATAGGAGACAGCGTATCCGTCATCCCCCATATCCGACAACAGATTACGGATGATGGTCTCATTGGTCATCGGCGGACCGGTATCGCTTTCACCAAGGTCCGGCTCACCGCCCGTATCTGCATCGAGATCAAACGAGGTGGTTTCAGTCGTCCCGAACGAAAGCTCGTCGAGATCGGTCTCATATTTTGTCTCATCCAGTTTGCTGACAAGGCGTACGGTCTTGTAATTTTTTAACTGTACACCGGTTCTCGTTTTTTCAAGATGGACATACTTGACATCCAATCCATCAACAAACAATCCAACAGCACGCTTTTCTTTATTGGAGATTAATGGCATGTTGGTTTACATCTCCTGATTATAATTGATAGTATTACCTGAACTATTTATCTCTCCCCGCAGTGAGGTTCGGAAATGAAGAACCCCTTCAACCCGATTTTTAAATCCTAAATTCTAATTTCTAAACTCTAAACAAATTCAAATCTCAAATGCTCTAATTTTCTAAAAATGCTTACCCGTTATGTTTTGAAATTTGATATTGGGTCATTTGG
>PWXV01000191.1 GCA_003568415.1 Ignavibacteriales bacterium | reverse complement strand
TGCTCGGAAAATATCGCCTATACATATAAAGAACAAATCCTCCGGTTTTCTTTTAGCCGGGCGATTGTCATTTCAGTCATCACCTATCTTTTCGTTGCCGTTCTTGCAAAATACGGTTATCTGACGTCTTCACCGCACGTTGCACAATGGCTGATCATTTATGCATTAATCATACCGTTTGCCGCCGGTACTGAATTGTTCATTGCGTTTCTGCAGGCACTAAAAAAGATCAAAGAAATGGCACGGGCGCAGGCGATCATTAAGCTCCAGGCGTTCCTGTTGATCATCATTTGTACCTATATATGGGGATTCCCGGGATTTATATTTGCATCAATCGGCGCCTACATTGTCGGAATCATACCGCTGCTCTGGCAAACGGGTACATCGTTTTTACGGGCACCATCGATACAGGCGCCGGCAGGATTTATGGCTATTGCCGTGTACAGCATGTTCTCTAACGGTATAAGTACAATAAGCAAATTTGCAGATATGTTCATTCTCGATCACTTCTCACCCGACCGGGATGCTATCGGCTACTATGCACTTGCAACCCTCTTTTTATTCGGCGCAGTGCAGGTTACCGCTACCGTTCAGCAGGTATGGACACCGTATTTAACCGAGCGGGCAGATGAGGAATCCTGGTTCAGGAAACAGGTACGCCGGATTCAACTCCGGACCATCTTCTTGAGTATCGGTGTATCGCTCCTTGTTGTTCTCGCTGCCTACGTACTGGTTCATCTGTACTACGGTACTGAGTATATTCCAACGATTACCTATCTATCGATATTAATATTGAAATACATTTTATGGTCAGCATATGCAGTTATGGGAATAGCACTTCTCGGTCTCGGACTTATGAAATATAACTTCATTGTCGTTGCAATAACAACTCCGCTAGGTTTATTATTAAGTTACGCCCTGCTGCAAACAATCGGTATCACCGGGGTTGCGTGGGCGCAAGTTATCACCGCAGCACTTGGACTAATCTTGACGGTGTTGTATTATAAAAAAGCTCTGCTGAAACATTATTCCGGAAAATAAATTGAATCACAAGACCATGCCCGGGGAAAAAATCTCAGATCTGTATCTTCTCCTCCTTTTATTTTTGTGGAAATTGAAAAATGTATACTGCAAACCGATGCAATCGCGTTTTGCCTCCCCGAACGTACCCGGGACTGGCGAAGGTTTCTTTTTCGGCACCCGGAATAAAAAAGAATTTTTCCTCTCGCTGCTCACATCTTATCAATCGGAAGTATCAATTTCACTGGAAGCAGATGAAATTAAGACTTCAATAGATCAGGGATCGGTTGATGATTCATTCAGGTTTATATTTCCACTCGGTAAAGAATACTGGCTCAGGCAAATTTCAAATGCACCGGAATATTTTCATACAGCAATCGACAGGTGGATTGCTCATAATCCACCCGGATCAGAGCGATGGTACGATCTTCGAATGAGCGCCATACGTATTATTAACTGGATTGCAGGATTCCATCTTTTTTCCGACCATTCATCGATCAACGAAAAATTCCGGCGGCGGTTTTTTAAAACTATATTCCTTCACGGGAGCTGGTTCTATATATTTTCTAAATCACGATTCAACTCGAATATCGAAAAACTATTGCTGTTGACCGCACTGCAGTTCACCGGCACCTTATTCTTAAATAGTAAAAAGGGAGATACATGGCTCAGGAGAAGTATAAAACTTATCGATACTGCAATACTACATGATGATCCGGCAATAGAACCATACTCATTTGCCAACCGTATTGAGTTTTATACACTCAGTTATATTCTGTCGGAAAAAACCAACATTTCCCGTTCCACTGAGATCAAGAAAAAGCTGCACACTTTGTATTATTCACTTTCCAACGTTGAAGGTGAACCGGAAATAGAGCGGCAGTTATTTCGGTATACAATCACCGAAGATATACCGATAGATAAAGGATTGATGACAGTCGGTGCAATACTTTGTAATGATCCGGAGCTCAAGAAACGGTATCCTCACTTCAGCGAAGATGCTCTCTGGCTGCTCGGGGCAGAAGGATTTGAGAGTTTCCGAATAATATAATCCACCAGGCAGCTATGTTGCATTTTCTCCTTAAATATCCGATATTACATAAATTTTAAAAAAAATAACCAACCAATAAACATAGTAATTTCACCGCTATATATGCCTGACAAACAACCAACTTCACTTGTCACAGGCGGCGCCGGATTTTTAGGTTCACATCTTTGCGACCGGCTAATTGCCGAGGGACATAAAGTTATTTGTATGGACAACCTGCTCACCGGCAGTATGGAAAATATTGCCCATCTGATGGGAAATGAAAATTTTCAGTTTATTAAATATAATGTGACCGATTATGTTTACGTCGAGGGGCAATTGGATTATATACTTCACTTCGCTTCACCTGCCAGCCCGATCGATTACCTGAAACTACCGATCCAGACTCTGAAAGTCGGTTCACTCGGTACCCACAAAACACTCGGACTGGCAAAGGAGAAAAAATCCCGTTTTCTGCTTGCTTCAACATCAGAGGTCTATGGTGATCCCCAAATTCATCCGCAGCCGGAGAATTACTGGGGTAATGTCAATCCGATCGGGGTTCGTGGTGTCTATGACGAAGCAAAGCGCTTTGCCGAAGCAATGGTCATGGCATACCACCGTTATCACAATCTTGACACACGAATAGTGCGTATATTTAATACATACGGCCCACGTATGCGGCTTCACGATGGAAGGGCACTACCGACCTTTATGTACCAGGCGTTAACAGGCAAAGATATTACTGTATTTGGTGACGGCTCGCAAACACGCAGCTTTTGTTTTGTAGACGACCTGGTAGAGGGCATTTTCCGGCTTCTGATGTCCGATGAGGTAGAGCCGGTTAATATTGGTAATCCGGAAGAAATTTCCTTATTGCAATTTGCTCAGGAGATAATCGAAATAACCGGCACATCAAGTAATATTAAATTTGAGCCCCTGCCACAGGATGATCCGAAGATACGGCAACCGGATATCTCAAAAGCCAAAAAACTTCTCAATTGGGAACCCCGGATAAACCGACGCGACGGCCTTATGCGAACATTGGAATATTTTAAAGAACAACTTAAAAATTGACATTTTATAGACCCTTAATTATATTGAGATTATATAAATAGTTATATAACAGAAATCAGAATTATACGGAGATTGCACACATGCCTGACTCATCACTCGATGCTCTTGGAATGGTAGAAACAAAAGGTTTAGTAGGTTCAATAGAAGCTGCCGACGCAATGGTAAAAGCTGCAAAAGTAAATCTTCTCGGTAAGGAGACGATTGGCGGAGGGTATGTCACAGTGATGGTCAGAGGCGACGTTGGTGCAGTAAAAGCAGCAACCGATGCCGGAGCAGCGGCTGCACAGCGTGTCGGCGAGTTGGTATCAGTACACGTCATTCCTCGTCCGCATAACGATGTGGAATTGATACTGCCACAACGCCCGGCCTCAAAATAACGGTATTACAACAAAATAATAAAAATGATCCAATACGCACTCGGACTCATTGAGACCCGCGGTCTTGTCGGTGCAATCGAAGCTGCCGATGCAGCCTTGAAAACATCGTATGTTGAACTCATCGGTCAAGACCGGGTCGATGCCGGACTTATTACCATTAAAATCGTTGGAGAAACGGCAGCGGTGCGCTCTGCAGTCGATGCGGGCGCTGCTGCTGCACAACGAGTCGGTGAACTTGTATCTACCCACGTTATCCCGCGGCCGCATGAAGAATTAGGAATACTTCTGGAAAATAACAAAAAAAGTGATGTTGTAGTAGAATCTACAACGAAACAACCAAAGACTACTCAACCACACGAAGCTTCTAATGATGCTGCATCATATCAAGCAGAACTTGAAAAACTGACAGTGCATCAATTACGATCAATCGCACGTTCAGTTGAGAATCTATCGATTCAAGGTCGACAGATATCGATGGCAAACAAAAAACAGTTGATACATGAATTGTTGCGAGCTCGGTTTGGATAATATTATTCGTGCAGAAAGATGGAGAAGTTGAACAGAACACCTATAATTATTGCTTCAGTGATTTTTGCTATTGGACTGTGGCTAACCGTCAATCTTGGGTCCGACTACACTACCACTAAAGATATCCCAATCGTTATAGAAAATCTCGATAGAAATGTTTCTTTCAGTAAACCGCCACCGGAACATATCCGTGCACGATTACGAGGAGAGGGATGGAAACTACTCGGGATGAAACTCGGCGGTGACGCAAAATATGTAATTGATTTACGAAATGAACGTTCGACCGTCAATATCCGAACAACTGCAGAACTCGCCGAGCGGTTGCGAATACCGAGCGATATCGAAGTTGCGGAGTTATCACCATCTGAGTTTGTCCTGGAACTTGAACAGATAACAGAAAAACGAATTCCGATAGAACCTGTACTTGAAGTTACCTACCGCGACGGTTTCAACAGAGTAGGAGCGGTATCTACCAACCCGGACAGTGTCAATGTGCGGGGTGCCGGATCAGTACTTGCCGATCTCCAATCCTGGAAAACACAGCCATTGGAATTGCATAATATCCGTGCGCCTGTCCGAAAATCGGTAAAACTATCGGACTCATTGTCTCAAATAGTATCGCTTGATCAACAAACTACTGAACTTTATTTTGATGTCCAGCCGATAGCAGAAAAAACTATATCCGGTATGCAGGTTGAAGTCGAAGGTGTACCGGCAAACCGTGAAGTTGTGATAATACCACCAAGAATGGATTTCATCATTCGCGGAGGAATTAACCAATTAGCTGCAATAGAGGATGACGATTTTACGGCAAGAGTACACTATCGAGATCTTCTTGCCGATACATCAGGTATAGTAGCAGCCCGGATCGAAGGTCCCGACGATGTAAGAATCGTACAACGATCACCCGAACAGTTGCAATATGTAATTCGGCGAGCGCAGTAATTCTTTGAGATGATTACTTTTCAGAATGGACGCATAATCCTGAAAAATATTACAGCAGATTCGGAATGATCAGTCCTCCATGCAAACCCTAATCGTGCATTTCCATCACGGGATCCAAAACCGAATCCAATTGATGTTTTCATATTGTTCAAAGAAAAATCATCAAACCCGCTGAAGATACCAATACTATTGTCCACATTTCCAACCCAGCCTGAATCAACAAACAACAATAACGATAATCCACCAAACATATTGCGCGGAATAAATGCAAGTTGTGAAAGAACATCACCACGTATCACATATTCTGCATTCATTAATAGCATACGATTACCGGCAAATATCTTATGCGGAAATGCAGGCAAGGTTCCCAATCCACCCAGCTCGTAAATGCGTTGCATAGGTACATCACCTTCTGACGTACCTGCGCGTAACCGGACATTAAAACTGTCATAGCTTGATACCGGCTGGTATCTACGGACATCAATTATGTATTGCGTGTAATCAAGGTCGCTGTTCAACGAGGGTGATGTATATTCCATTGCAGTAAGCACGCGCCATCCGCTGATTCGTTGCGGTGACGGTTGTACCGAACTCAAATTCAATGCAACACGAATTGCGTTCAACCTGCCTTCGTCAATGTCCGGATTTAATCTGAATGAGCGATCACGGCCAAATAATGCCCAATCGGTGCGATTTCGCATACTGGAATGTAGTTCATTTAAATACTGCACCCGCAGATGTGCCGATAAAGCAGCGGTATTCAGATAATGACCTGCATAGAATGAAAATCCTTCGCGATCATAATAATCCCGATAATCACGTTTCAGGAAAAATGCAGCAAGATCATTTTCGGCTTTATCAATGATCCATTCATCTTTTGTGTCGGTGAGTGTATAGATTTCACCACCCAGTTCAAATAAATTATTTGTTCCGGCAGTAAATTGTCGGGTTGCTCCCAGCTGCGCACGCCATCGATGAGCTTTAAACGCATAGCCAACTTGTCCGTATAATGCCAAAGCCATCGAGCCATCCCAGTATAGATGTTTCCGCGATCCAAGTCCGATGGATAACCCTTCTACTCTATTAAATCCTATTCTGAACGGACTTAGTTGCAGATCACGAACAGTTATATCCTCTTGCATACTGTATGACAACCGGTATGGTCTACGTTGCGCAGGTTTTCGTTCTTTATAAACAATATCGACATCTACCCCTTCCTGTTCATCAATCTCACCGGTAATTTCGCCTCCAAGATTAACGACACGACCGTTTACAGTTGTTACAGAGCCGTCCACTTTACCACCATTTGCAATAATTGCATCACCGTTCAATACAAGAATATCACCATCTATTTGACCGCGAACGGTTATTGATCCATTCCTGACAACAATATCACCATCGATACGATCGCGTTCGTCAATTACTACATCGCCGTTAAAGTGTATAGCCCCGCGCCTGCTATCGAATGTTATATGCATACTTGAAGTATCAGGATCTTCCTCTTGATATTCTTCATAACCAAAATGCCAGATAAATTCTCTCTCTATTCGATCGATTATATCATCTACAAATTTACCGAATCGAGAGGTTTCATCGTTCAATGTTGTGTCAATGGGGTTTTCTCGATTTCCTGCTTGCCCGTTTGCCGAAGAGCTGAGGAAGAAAATTGTGAGTATAAATACTAAAGATTGGCGAAGCATGAGGTAATCCTCCGTTTCACTATTATATCGTCGATAAGAGATTCTTTAAGCTATTCGTATATACGATAAGATTTTAGGAAAGTTGCAAACAAATATAAAAAAACCCGAACCGCAATATCCACAGTCCGGGCTTTTTGAGAGTTCACTATATTAACCAGCTTTTGCCATAGCTCTGGCCTGTATCTGTTCTAACTCATCTTCATAGAAGAATTTAGCCTCGCCAAATGCCGGTTTAAGCTGATCAAGCCAGCTGGCTTTTGTATCATATTTCGCAAAGAATGGGATTTCAACCCAATCGGGATTTCGTCCCTGTATAAAGCGAAGAACGATAACTTTTTCGCCTTTAATTTCAGTAACGCCCTGGACTTCCACTTTACCCGGTGTAGCCGACATACTCGGTCCACGGGCAGTACGTCCGAGACCGGACACATTTTTCCAGGCATTACGGAAGATATCCCAGGCCTCGACGAGTGGTACTTCAAAATAATTACGTGCACCGGTATCACGCTCAACAAACATATAGTAGGGAATCAACCCATACCGTACCTGATTTCTCCACATTGTCTCCCAGACTTCAGAACTATCATTAATATGACGAATAAGAGGCGATTGTGTCCGAATTTGAGCTCCGGTATCGCGAATACGTCTTATTGCCTCTTGAGCAATCGGGGTCTCAAGTTCCACCCAGTGATTGTAATGTCCCATAAAGGCAACGTGTTTACCGCTCTTCACCAATTTTTCTACAGTTTTTAAAAATTCATCTGCGTCCTGATCGGTCACAAACCGTTGCGGCCAATAGGCAACTGCCTTGGTGCCTATCCGGATAGTTTGAACGTGGTCAAGCTCGCTTTGCAAAAACGGTTCGAGATAGCGATTAAAGACACGTGTTTTCATAACCATCGGATCGCCGCCGGTAAAGAGAATGTCGCTGACCTCTTTATGTTGCTTGAGGTATTCGACCAGTTGGGTTGCTTCTTTACTGGCAAACTTTAATTCATTGATTCCGACAAATTGTGCCCATCGAAAACAGAATGTGCAGTATGCGTGACATGTCTGTCCTGAAGTCGGGAAGAAGAGAGCAGTTTCATTATATTTGTGCTGAACTCCCGGTAATGGTTCACCATTGACCTTTGGAACGTTCATCTGCATCTGTCCCGCCGGATGCGGATTCAATGAATAGCGGATTTCATCGACTTTTTTCTTGAGCTCTTCCTTCGGTGCTTCCTTTTTAAGCAAATCAGCCACTTCGTTAAAAGCCTTTTCAGTTAACATCCCCTTCTGAGGGAATGTTAACTGAAATATCGGATCTTCGGGAACATTATCCCAATTTATCAGTTCATTGAGAACATACTGATTGACTTTAAAAGGCAATACCTGAGCTACAACACGCATCGCAAATCGTATTTCCGGATCCAGCTTTTTAACCTGAGGGATTTCATCGAGATCCTTCGGGGTAAAATGCCGGAATTCGGTATACTTCGTCAGGGAATTTTTCGAAGAGCGAGCAGTATTGGCCGACTTTTCTGTAGTTGTTGTCAGTGTCATCAGACACCCCTTTCTTATATAATAGTGAGCGATTTATCTGAACTTTCTTAATTAGAGAAAAAATCGGATAAAAGTCAACTCCAATCACGTTAACTTGTTATTTATCAATGGTTTGTAGATTTTTCGTGTGTTTAAATAACCACAGGATTGCCGTATAAAGTTCCAATAATTCTGGTATTTCAGGTAAGAACGTACTGTTAGGTAATAAATTGCATTATTGGGTTGAAACGCTGATAAAGCTGATTCCGGTACTAATGAGTTCACACTGAAAAAATCAGGCTTGCCCGAATCGTCAGGGAGGAGTGCTTATTAGTTTTTCAGTGAGACCTATTTACTCTAAGCACTCCGGCGCGAGGCATCTACGGACTCAATCGCCTCTATTATTAATGGGAAATACCGGTCAAGGCCGCAATCAAGATTATTCCGGACCACGCAGATGCCGTCCTCATCTTGATGTTTACACTGCGTACAGACCAAATTTCGCAATTCCACGACGTAATCCTCAACTTTATCGCTTTGCACTCGTTGAATTGCTTGTACAATCTCGGGGAGAAATTCTTCAACTGCACAAATTTCATCATAGTGCAGCATACAATTGCCTTTCTCATCAGTATCAATACAACGTGAACACACACGCTTTTGAATCGCTTGAAGGTATTGATCCGTCATAAATCCTCCCATTTTTAAGAAAGCAAACTGTCAAAAAATAGAATTGCAACATAAAAAAATCAGATTTTTTTATTATATGTTGCATTTCATTAAATAATATTGCAATATTTATGCCAGCATATAAAAAAAACCTCCAACCCGAGGAACATACCCTTCTACCATACGCGTGGTGGAACTTGTTCCTCGGGACCTGGAGGCGCGCCTGACCCGACCCCTGATGCTCCTCATAATCCGCCGTGGCGAATTATCCAGGCTTTTATTTACACAAGTTTTTCTTTCAACACTTTTGCAATTGCACCCGAACGTGTGTGAACGTGGAGTTTGCTGTAAATATTTTTCACATGTGAGTCAACCGTATGACTACTGACGACCAATTTTTCAGCGATAGCTTTTTTGGTTAACCCGTCCACCATATGTCTGAGAATTTCTTTTTCTCTATAGGTTAGATTATAATCTGCACGCGGAGCGTTCCCTCTCGAGAACATATCAAGTACTTTACGAGCAATACGTGGATTTATTGGAGCTCCTCCAAAAGTAATTTCTAATATGGACGAAACGAGTCGTTGAGCCGGTGCATTTTTAAGCAAATACCCCGATGCTCCGGAACATATAGCCCGGAATACTTTGTCATCATCATCATAAACCGTTAACATAATAACTTCAGTTGTAGGAGCCATTGCCTTGATTCGTTCGATTGCATCAAGTCCACTCATTCCGGGAAGACCTATATCAAGCAAAATTACACTCGGTGCATACTCTTGTTTTAACTCCAGCAGCATCTGCTCCGATGATGAGAATGCTTTTTCACAATACATTCGCTCTGATTGATTTATCAGATTTGCTACCGTGCGTCTGAATGATGTATTATCCTCTACCAACCAGATACTGATTGCGTTTTCATTGCCGGCTGATATACTCTGTTTCTGCATCATAATATGATTTCCTTTACATTAACTCTGCTTTTAATTCTATCGAGGTTCCTTTACCGGGTGCACTCTGTATTAACAGATTCCCATGAATTTGTTGCGTACGGAACTGCATATTTTGCAAACCATTACCATCTGAATTTTTTGATTTTTCAAATCCTATTCCGTTATCCTCAATACGCATCTGAAATAGTCCGTCGGTTTCCGTGATTACTATATTCACTTTCGTTGCCCGGGCGTGCTTGATGATATTATTTAATGCTTCTTTGTATATCATCAATACGCTTCGTTTAAAATCCATACTCACAGTCTCATGTTTACTGATAACATCTGCATTAAAACTGTAATCAATATCGCAGAGCATATTTCCCGCCGTTGACTTCATTCGATCTATGAGTGTGCTGAATTTATCATGGTCAGGATTTATAACCCACACAACATCCCGCAACGAATCCACCATTTCACGTGCTGTCTCTCCGATAGTATCAAGCTCCTTTCGTTCTACTCCGCTACCAGCTACTTTATTTGACACCATATCAATCATTAATGCAATACTGCTGAGACTACTACCGATATCGTCATGGAGATCGCGTGCAATTCGAGTACGTGTGCGCTCGACCTCGAGAAGCCGGTTTACACGATATTTATGAATAGAAAGTAAAATTAGAACAATAAATAATCCTGACATACCATACGCCCACCAGGTACGATACCAGGGCGGGAGAACCCGGAACTCAAACGTTGCCGCTTCACTGACGTTTCCATACACATCTCTGCCGCGCACCATAAAACGATATCGTCCCTCACGTAAGTTGGTATAGTCTTTAAACCATTCATCAGTCCACCTAGACCAATCTTCATCTATGGGTTCAAGTTTGGTCTGGTACCTGTTTCCCTGTGCATCTCCATAGGCCGGAATAGAAAATATAAAACGCAGGTCATTTTCAGTATATGGAAGTATTCTCTGTGTAATATCATCGGTTGACCGGAGGAGCCCCCTATATAAAAGTGAATCCGCGTTGATGTACACATCACTTATCAAAGTATTCAATTGTAGTGTATAATCATAGTTGATATTTGAATCATACCGGTATAGTCCTTCGGATCCGCCAAACCACACATTGCCCATAGGATCATTATAAATTGCCTCAAGCTGTGTTATTTTAATCCGGTTAAGAACACCTTGTTCGATATTATATTCACCGTTTTCAGTTGGCCGGGCAACAAAATGATCGGTTAATGATCTGAAAAATATCTCACCTTTATCATTTTCATCGATTTTATAGACATCCCGCCCTCCACCTGCAAAGGTGCTTGAAAGTAACGAATCCGGAATCAAGGTTGTATGATCCGTGGAAATTTTATATAAGCCCCGGTATGTAGCAACGCGTATTGTATCGATAATCTTATAGACAAAAGATTGTTCGGTAGATTCCCACTCAGCAGGTAAGTCAATTCTCCCGGCATTTCGCAGCATTCTATTGTTTCCATGTAGGGCCGATTCGATATCCCATTGTAAGCGATATACACCATCGGCACGTGTACCTACATACAGCGTTCCGTCATCAGTTTCTACACAGTTTATCGGACCCGGTATTCGGCCACTTTCCGATAGTACGGCAAATTCATTGTTTGCATATCGACCCAGCATTATATTATTCTGTTGTGCCGCATACACTATCCGATCATCGACACCGGATGTCAGTAGATGGGTCACCCTGTCTGAATATATAGGTGATGCCTGATGATCGCTAATACTGAATATACCCTCATCGGTTGCTGCAAGTAAACTGCCTTCAACTATTGTAAAATAACGGGCAGCAGAATTAATATTACGGATTTTTCGAAAATTACCATACCCTCTTAATCCCGTATTCTGCGGATCAAATTTATATACACCGCTATTCGTTCCTGCATAATATATTCCATCATGATATATGAAACTGTGCACTAAATCTTCGATACCGGTTCGATCATCATACCTTGTAACAGGCAGCATCGGTTCGACACGGCTCAATCCGGTTTGCAGGCCAAGCCATAATGACCCACTTTGGTCTATATAGGTATAGAGCACCGATTGATCGGATAACCCGGCCAACCGATCCAGTATAATACGAACGGCCCCGTCACGTTCAACGACGACGACGCCGCCCTGCAGCGTGCCAAATGCAAAACTACCGTCGGGAAGAGCAGATCCGTTATAAAGGACATTATCGGTGATGTACATTTTTGCATCGGTATCCCACCGCTCATATGTGTCACCATCATACAGATAAAAGCCATCGGTACGGGTGCCGATTAGTATACGTTCCGCATCATACGGCAGAAGGGCGCGGACAAAGTGGCCGGCAAATATCTCGCCATCCGGAAGGAGGGAAATTGTACCATCCTTTAGTTCATATAAGCCCATGTCTTCCTGCCATACTAATATCTTATCATGGATCGAACCAAGAAAGTTAAACCGTGTTTCGGGCTCCCACACACGTACTGTTTCATAATCCCAGTAAAACAAATACTCCGGCGATCGGAAGTAAATTCCATCGTCAGTTGCTATCGATTGCCAAACCGTCGAATAATCGTGATATCGCTCCGGTATGTGTGAATTTAAACTACTGTAAGAAAAATCACCTGAATTATCTAACGTTACATGACCGATCTCAGATAATCCTCCGATATAGAGTTTCCCGTCGTTCCCCTGTGCAAGAGAAAACACATGATCACCGGGAGGACTAAAGAAATAGTCTTGATGTCCATTATAAAAAGATACACCACGATGACTTCCAAAAACCATTTCGCCATCATCAAGCTGTACTATAGCCCAATACTGTGCAGCTCTGGCAAAGCCATCGGTATTATATTCTTGGATAAGCGGTATTCCCCCTGACCGGTTAACGGATTCTCCGGACGGATCGGATTGGATTCGATCTCCATCGACAGCATTGAGACAGAAGGAACCTATTATCAAATGAAATCCTAATAGTACTGCAAAACGCATAGGAAAGCCTTTATTCCGGCGGATGTACCGTTACATTTTTATCATTGTTATTATTTTCATCTTTCCCACCGTTGGGGAACATCAAGGTGTTGAATCCCTGATCCTTCGGATTGATTTCAATCCAACCGGGGAAATCGTTTTTACCGAACTCTACGCGAAACCCGCGCGGGTTCTTAACACGCAATTCAATCCTTCCTCCTTCTCCGATTGATTGGTACGTTTTTGCTTTTCCGGCTGAAAGCTTTTCATATCGAGGTGATGACTCCCCCCGACGATACTGAGTAATCTCAAGTTCGATATCGTCAAGATTGTTTTTAATATTCCAACGAACAGTTGTTTTTGTAGTATTCATATGAAGAATCACTTCCCGTAAATCATTTAGATACAAAAGGCGCCCGCTCTCCCCAGCGATCTATCGAACAGCGGTTCGCCTTTGCTGTAATGTAATAAATCTATACATTGGATGCCTAATTTATAGCAAACCCAGGTGTTGAGAATTTCAACACTCAGAGATCACCATTATTTACACATTAATAATATTATAGAATTGGAAGTAATACAATCCCCTGTTTAAGGTATTTTAATTGTAAAAAATTCAATTTACCTGCAGGAATTATCAATCTTCCTCATCAAGGATCCATTGCTCGGTATGAGCTTCGAGTCCTTCAAGGAATCGTGATGGTTTGGTGAGGATTAAACCACTCTCGCGGTCATATATATTAAGCGGGTAAGTTATATAAAGATTTTCTTTTGCTCTTGTGCAGGCTACATACATTAGCCGGCGTTCCTCATCCATTTCATCAGGTGAGTCTGCCGAGCGATATGAAGGGAAGCGACCCTCAAGACAATACATGACAAAAACCGTATGCCACTCCAGTCCTTTTGCACTGTGAATAGTTGAGAGAATAAGGTACTCATCTTCGCTTCCCGTTGGTGTTATATCGGATACACTTTCGCTGGGAGGTTCGAGTGCCATATCCGATAATAATGAATTAACAGATTTATACCGCTCACATATCGTCTGAAACATCTCAAGATCTTTTTGCCGTTTGCGGTAATCGTCGTACTTTTGTTTAAATTGAGGTGTGTAATGCCTCAATATTATACCGATTTTATCGGCCGGCGGAATATCGCCGGAAGCTATCTGCTTTATCACATCGAAAAGATCGGTTAGCTTATCGGGATAATTGTTATAAGTCGACCAGAATGAGCGGGTGCTTTCCGATGAGCCGTTTACTTTGTGCTGTAATATATCGGAAATTACCTTCTCTGCTGTTCTTGGCCCGACACCATCAACGAGTACCATGATTCTGTTCCACGCCACAACATCGCGGGGATTCTCAAGCACTTTCAGGTAGGAAACTATATCTTTTATGTGGGCGGTCTCCATAAACTTGAATCCGCCGAACTTCACATACGGAATACCTGCTTTGTTCAACTCGATTTCAAGGTCGAATGAATGAAAGGATGAACGGAAAAGAACGGCGATATCGTTCAGCGGTACTCCTTCCTCACGCAGCTCGAGCACTCGCTGCACGACGAACTTTGACTGCATATTCTCTGTGGCTGCTGTAATAATAGACGGAGTGGTTCCGCTCCCTTTATTCGTGTACAGTTCTTTTTGGAATTTATGCCGCTGCATGGGTTTTAGTTAATTGTTGTTTGTTGTTGGTTAATAGTTCTTGTTCCTTCACGTCGCAAAGAATAATAAACCAATCTCATATTAACTAAAATTACCACGAAGGGATGGAAAATGCAAATAACTGTTATACTTGTTAACCGCCCGTAGGGAATTCAATATGACCGAGTTGTGAAAGTATCGTCAAAGTATCGTAAAATATCTCACCCGAAACAGGCACCCCATCATCATCGAAACGCCATATCTCGCAGACGGGAAACTCTGCGCGCTTGCCGCCCGGAGAAAACGGACCGATCTGCCCGTCGTTGGTGCCGTGTATTCTCGATGTAATAACAACGGTATCTCCTGCATCGATGAATTCAAAGTTACCTATCTGTACATCGGAATACGCGCCTCTGCGGATACGCAGTAACTGCAGCCACTCATCCCGTCCGTGAAACGTTGTATTCATTGAGTGATCGATGTATGTTATATATTCCGATACTTTATTACCCGCCGATTCGAGATCTCCGTTGTTGATGTCCCGGATAATATCTTCAATTGTTTGTACATTATTATTTTTAGTGGTTTGTTCATGTGTATTCATTGATAAACTCCTCTTAAAATTTGTGAGATTGTTTTTTTCTCACTCACTCCTCCACCACAACCATACGATAGACAGAATACGTTATTGCAGTTCCGTTCTCGACCGTACACCGGACGGGGTCGATATATGGCTGTTGAACTTCTACTTCAATAAGAGTAAATTCCTTTGGAGCGTCTCCGGTATCGCGCCGTTGAAAACGCCGTTCATCCATTTCGATGAGGAAGGTCCGGTTCATTTTATTCTGCAATTCAGGATATAACGTCCGGTAACATTCGATCCAGTGCATCGACGTTTCTGCACCTGCTTCGCGAAAATATGACTCCAGCATATCGGGTTCTGCACTTGCCATCGGTTCCGATTCTATTGCTTCTATCACCTCATCCTCAAGAAACTGTTTAAACTGTGGAATTGCCTCCGCCGGGATGCCCTGCGCCCTCAAGTCTTCAATTAACAGTCCGAAATATTTTTCTCTCACCTCATCTACCGAAAGGGATGTGGTATAGACGCGCACATCGGCTTCGACCGATTCATAAGAGACAAATTCCATTCCGGTTTCCCCGATCTCTTCTTCCCTGCCGCCTATTTCATCGATCATCGCTTGCATCATCTGGCTGAATTCCGGTTGATATTCAGCGAAATCAGGTACAGGGACAAACTGCTCCGGCGGGACTTGGGCGGCGGTTTTTCCGATCGGAAGAAAAATTACAAGGATAGATAAGCTAATACAAAGATGTGCCATAATTTCATTTCTCCTCTTTTATTTTGTTGAATTATCATATGCAATAGTTTTATTTACACTATTCACACTTTCGATGTCTCTACGATGAATCTAATACCACCCGTGATCGAATTCAAAGTTCTTCCGAAACCACAATTATCTCAATAAATCCTTCAACATTTCCGTTACTTTGTTTCGCGGGTTCAATCAATTGTCCGTCCTCGTCACGAATCTCACTCACCGCACCGGCAATTATTCCAAAATCCATTTCGATTACAATCTGTGATGATAAAACATTTCCTAATTGAATAGATCGCGATCCCGACGGGTTACCGGCTCCTTCAATAACTTCGAACAAGGGAATAGGTGGGCTCATCGGGCTGCCGCATTCGGGTATATATCTATAATCCGCAAATGCATCCCAGGTAGCTTCTTCTTGATCTCCGCCAAGTTCTCCGGTAATATCCCATTCTATAAGTACTTCCATATCACCATGCAACCCGAGGTTCGACACATCAATCACAAGGAATACACCGTGAGAGGGAATGCCAAACGGATCGGCTCCCTGTGTGCCGGCCATCGCGGCCCAGGAGAAGGTCTCTTCCGGCGGTGTTGCAGCAGCAGATAATGTATATTCCACCGTAACCCGCGTATTATCGTCGTGGGATTGAATTGTCATTGATGCTGCGGCAGAAAGTCCATGAGACGTGGTTTGCGAAGTGTATATTGAGGGACCGCCATCGCCGAGAAGTATTCCACCGGTATAAAAATCGCATATGGGATCAAACTCCAGCCTGGGAAGATCCGGCGGCTGACTGTCATAAATCGGCACTGCAACAGGGAATAGATCCAGGTATGTTCCTGCAAGGCCACCAAAATCATCACCTTCAAGAAGCGTCGGATCGAGGCCGACACTCAATCCGATGGCAGGTCCTGGAATACCAATATCGGGTGGGGTCGCAGTTACTCTGAAAATAACGCTCAGTGTATCATCAGCTTCATCATTGTCATGACCCTCGTGTTCATAATACATATTTGTATTGGATACGAGAAGATAGACCATCACATTTTCATCATCCACAGTGAATGTCTGCGGTGTATTCTCACGGGTGTCCACCCGGCATAATTCCGTTCCGCTCTCCTCGGGTAGGTAGAACTTATATTGAAGACCGGTATTAGCCGTATCCACTCCTAATGTAATTTCGTATTGTTCTGATTCAGGTTCTAATATTAACTTCATAACTTTTGAAGTTAATATCTCCAATTCGAGTTCTACAATTGTTTCATCATCATCATCATTTGGCACGATGGTAATTTCCATTGGAGTTGCCGAATATTCATTAAAGAAACATT
>PWXV01000012.1 GCA_003568415.1 Ignavibacteriales bacterium | reverse complement strand
TTACTATCGGCGGTGCTTCACAGTTTGCCTCAAAAGAGCAATCTGAACTAACCGGTGTTAGCACCGCTTCACCACGAAAGAATGAAAATAACAAAAAAGCAGAAAATGAGCGAAGAGAGAAGCTAAAGCGAATGGGGATGCAGGAACGGCAGGAATTTTTACAACGTGAACGAATTGCCGGCGCGCTGTTCCGCATCAAACTCGATACAACACACCCTATCGGATTTGGATATGATGAATCACTTGTTATTTTGAAACGCGGCAGGGAAACTCTTCAACTAACCGAAAATGGTTATAATGTAGGAATTTTTAGCAATGATAAACCGGTAAGCGGGTATGCCTGGGACGAACTTGTAGAACGTGTCCAGGATACTGCATATGTTATTGATTACCCGATTGGTGAAGGCCGTGTGGTATTATTTTCAGATAACCCCCATTTCAGGATGTTCTGGCACGGATTAACGAAAATGTTCATCAATTCTACCCTCTTTCTGCATTAAATTATTGATAATTTCAAAAAAGAGTCGTATATTTTATACTTGTGTTTTGGGGCGTAGCCAAGCGGTAAGGCAGCGGCCTTTGGAGCCGCGACGCGCAGGTTCGAATCCTGCCGCCCCAGCGATCAAGTTTAAAGCGGTAAGGCACCCCGCTTGAGCGGGGCACGCGCAGGATTGAGTCCAGCTTGTCAAGCTGGATTAGAAGTTTGAGAAAATAAAATAGACATACCATCAGTGAATGTTTTACTGATGCAAGTGTCCGGTCGTTCCAGTAAGGGACGAGGCGAGGACCCCTGATTCACCATTATTCTAAATAGGATAATTAAAATTGAAAATTTTTTCAGGAAGAGCAAATCGCCCGCTTGCAGAAAATATCGCACGAGTAGCCGGTGTTAAGCTGGGCGAATGTGATATACGAAATTTCAGCGACGGAGAGATTTGGGTAAAATACACCGAGAACATTCGCGGTTCGGATGTTTATATAATTCAACCAACACATCCCCCGGCAGAGAATCTCCTTGAATTACTTTTACTGATAGACGCTGCAAAACGGTCTTCAGCACGCCGTGTTTGCGCTGTAATACCATACTTTGGCTATGCACGTCAGGATCGAAAAGATCAACCCCGTGTATCGATCAGCGCAAAACTGGTTGCAAATCTGATTACGACTGCAGGTGCAGACCGTGTTCTGACCATGGACTTACATGCCCCACAGATTCAGGGTTTCTTCGATATTCCGTTTGATCACTTATATTCATCGGCAGTTTTCATCCCGTATTTCAGGGATTTGAAAATACCGAACCTCTCCATTGCTTCACCAGATGTGGGAGGGTTAAAGCTTGCGCGTGCTTACGCAAAACGCCTCAGTGCCGATCTCATTTTAATCGATAAACGCCGGCCAAGTCCAAACGCAGTTGAGGTTATGAATATTGTCGGAGCGGTTAAAGATCGTAATATCCTGATCGTTGATGATTTGATTGATACTGCCGGTACGTTTACAAGTGCAGTAACTGCATTAAAGGAAGCCGGCGCGAATCTAATCTACGGGGCATGTACCCACCCCATACTTTCCGGCAAAGCAATGGAGCGTGTTAATAGTTCCGATATCACAAAATTGGTGGTAACGGATACAGTACCGTCAAAGAATAGCGACAAAATTGATATCCGGTCGGTAGCAAGAATTTTTTCCGAAGCTATAATTCGCACACATAATAACGAATCGATTAGCTCATTATTTGATATTGATAAAGACAAATTATAACAACACCCACACGAAGGAGCGACAATGTCTGAAATAGTAGTTGAAGCAAAAGTCCGGAAGGACATTCGAAAAAGTGCCAAGGACGTTCGTAAAGAAGGATATATCCCGGGCATTTTCTATGGTCACGGAGAGGATAACATACCCATTCAGGCGACCCTTGCAAAATTACGACCTGTTGTGTACTCAAGCGATACGCACGTCGTAAGCTTGAAACTCGATACCGGAGAAACCAAAACATGTATTGTGAGGGATCTCCAGTTCGACCCGATTACCGATAAGTTAGTACACTTTGATCTGTACGGCTTACGGGCTGACGAACAGGTTACGATGGGAATACCGATAAACCTTATCGGAACAGCGAAAGGTGTAAAAGACGGCGGTCTGGTACAGCAAACCTTGCACGAAGTTGAGGTGAAATGTTTCCCCAAAGATATCCCCGAACACATTGATGTGGATATCAGTGATCTTGATGTAGGTGATTCAATTCACGTAAGTACACTCAATGTTCCGAATATTGAGATTCTTGAGGAAGAAGATACGACAATTGTAGCTATCGTTCCGCCGACTATCTTGAAAGAGCCCGAAGTTGAAGCAGCTGAAGGGGTAGAAGAGATGGAAGAACCAGAACTTGTCGGTAAAGGTAAGAAAGAAGACGAAGAGACAGAAGGCGACGAAGACAGGAAAGAGGAATCAGAAGAGAAGAAATAAGCGGATAATTATCTGTGAAATTAATAACCGGTCTTGGAAATCCTGGAATCAAATACATGAAAACAAGACACAATCTTGGATTCCGGGTTCTCGACCGATTGACGAATACACTCAAAACTGCACCGCTCGAACGAAACAGGATGTATGAATTATATAAGGGCACATATGAAGAGGATGAGGTACTCTGCCTTTATCCACTGACATACATGAACCGCAGCGGTTTTGCAGTAAGCGATGTTGCAGAACAGTTTACTATTGATACACAAGACATCATCATACTATATGATGATTTTAATCTACCGCTTGGTAGTATCCGGATTCGCCCCGGTGGCAGCGCGGGCGGACATAACGGTCTTAGTTCAGTAGTAGAGATGTTACAAACCAATACTATTCCGCGGGTACGTCTCGGTATTTATAATGAAGAATCAGCTTCACAATATCTGGATGCAGCGGATTTTGTTTTATCTGCTTTCGAAGCCGACGAAGAAGAGATCGCAGATAAAATGATAGAAAAAGCACACGACGCGACACTGATGATGTTGAGGGAAGGGATTACTAAAGCGATGAACAGTTTTAATAAGGTAGTAGATACGAGTAAATCTTCCACTACAAATAAAAAAATGGAGTAATGATGGAATCACTTTTACCACTGTCACCGATTTTTGGTGTACTCGGATTACTTGCAGCGTTACTATTGTATATGTACATAAAACGCCAACCATCCGGATCCGATTTGATGCGTGACCTTTCAGATCAGATCCATCTTGGAGCGATGACTTTTTTAAGAAGAGAATATACTGTATTAGCAGTGTTCGTCCTTGTAGTATTTGTATTGCTTGGCAGCTTTATCGGATGGGCAACAGGCATAGCGTTTATTTCCGGAGCAATTTGTTCTGCGCTTGCCGGCTTCTTCGGTATGAAAGCGGCAACAAAAGCTAACGTTAGAACAACTGAGGCAGCCCGCGCCCATGGCCAGGATAAAGCTCTCACCATTGCGTTCTACGGTGGTTCCGTAATGGGACTTTCAGTTGCAAGTTTGGGGCTGTTTGGAGTCGGAATACTCTTTTTAATACACGGACAACCTGCAACCGCACACATAATTAACGGATTTGCAATGGGGGCCAGCTCCATTGCACTCTTTGCACGTGTCGGAGGCGGTATATACACCAAATCCGCAGATGTCGGCGCCGACCTTGTCGGTAAAGTAGAAGCCGGTATTCCGGAAGATGATCCGCGAAACCCGGGTGTCATTGCAGACAACGTTGGTGATAACGTCGGTGACGTTGCCGGTATGGGTGCCGATATCTTTGAATCCTATGTTGGTTCAATGATTGCCGCCATCGCCATAGCTGCAACTGCATCGACTGCTATCATTATGGAGATGGGTGCAACACATATGAATTTAGAGGCGCTCTCGGGTACTGCTCTCAATGAAGCTGTCGACAGTATTCGCATGGGTTTAATGTCACTCCCCCTATTACTTGTTATGGGTGGTTTGATCACATCGCTGATCGGTATCGCATCAATCAGAGTGATGAAAAACATGGATCCGGCAGCAGTCCTCCGTTACTCGGCATTCGTCAGCAACATACTGTTTTTGGTTATAGCATATATCGTTGTGACTGCACTTGATATGTCAAGTAATATAT
>PWXV01000231.1 GCA_003568415.1 Ignavibacteriales bacterium | reverse complement strand
GCGTACAGTCTCAATACGATTACTTTGCGAGCTGTTTTAAAGTGTTCCTGTATCGTTTATTTGTATTCTGATAGGATTCAGCCCATTCGGAAAATTCGGGATCGAACGGTGTGAGCATTATTCCATCTTTTGTTTCTATGATGTGTAATTCGACGCCTTCTTCGAGATGGTAATTCTCGATGATTGTTCGTGGTAAGGTAATACCGAGACTATTCCCGACACGACGCACGGATGTTTTTTTCATATAGATATTACAAAATATTGTTGTTGACAGTTTACTGCATTATAACAAATGTAATACATAAAGTCAACAACCGTTGCGTGTACATTCACCGAATAAATGGCGGACAAACATTGTTGCCGGAATCGATAGACGAACCGTCGGATCCGCCCGGTGTCAATCAGGGTTTACCCTCCGTTCCGAATGTTTTTGTTACCAGTTCGGTATCCATATACTCCCGCAGTTCCCGGATTCTTCCATTTGAAAACCTGCAAACCCAGCAGTACCTGTTGTGATACGGCCTGCCGTCGGGTGTGGTGTTTTTGCCGGTATGTTCAATCACCACAAAATCACCGTCGGAATAAAGCGGTGTGGCACAACCTCAAACGGTTCGGTCAGCGTGGCTTGTACCGCTGCCAGCAATTCGTTCACCACAGATTCTTTCCCTTTGAACGTGTGAGACCAGTTCCCGGTGCCCATCCAGCTCCATTCTATATCCCCGGCCATAGCATCAATTAAGGGGGAAGGTTTCCTTTTTTCATTTCCGAAAAAAATCCTGCATGCGTTGTTTATTGGTAAGGTTGCTCATGCTGTTCTTTTTTATGTAAGAGCCAAATTATTTTGGCTCAAAATTGCAGGCGAAAATCATTTCGCCTTTACATTGTAAACGATAAACGAACTGTACATTCGACAAACTGGTGAACTATTTTACGACAGATCGAGCTCCCTTACCGGACGTACCTCGATACTTCCGATACGGGCGGGGGGTATTTCCGATGCAATACGGATTGCTTCATCGAGATCTTTCGCATCGATGAGATAAAATCCCGCCAACTGTTCTTTCGTTTCAGCAAAGGGTCCGTCAGTAACCGATACCTTCCCGTCTCTGACACGGACGGTGGTTGCGGTATTCACCGGCTGCAGCGCTTCGGCGGCGATATGATAGCCGTTTGCTTTGATCTTTTCGCCGTTCGCGGCGCATTCGTTATCGTCCATGGTTTGCATGAGCTTTTCTTCGCCGTAGACAAGGCAGAGGTATTTCATATGCATTTCTCCGGATGTGTTTTTGTTTACTTTTCTTACCCGTTTTTTCTCAATACTAATGTAACTATTCTTGGTATTTGTACAGCATCATCATCGAATAATTCGTTTAGATCAATGATCGAAAAGTTGTTTTGCAAAGCACACTGTGTGAATTCCGAGATATGATGCTGATAGCAGGTTAGTATATGATCACCCTGTCCGGTTGAAAACCGTGCTTTGGAACCTTCATATTGTTTGTACGGATGCAGTTCGCCGATATAAACGTAACCGCCCGGTGCGGTTACCTTCGACAGCTCCTGAAAAATAAAATTCAAATCCTCGATATGTTCGAGCACAAGACTGAATGTAATGAGGTCGTGTGTATTTGATGCAAAGGTCCACGGCCGGGTAATATCCGCCCGGACAAACCTGACCCGGTTATCATCGATCTTTCTCCGGGCTTGTTCGAGCATTTTCTCCGAAAAGTCGACAGCCGTAATCCTTTTTGCTTTTGATAACAACCAGGCGGTGTTTTTCCCTGTTCCGCATCCGATCTCGAGGCAGTGTTCGAATGTTCCTGCGGGCAGTGTTTTCCGCAGAGCGATTGCCTCAAGGTCTCTGGTTTTGTTTTCATCAGTGTCGTACCGTGACGACCACTCGTTGTATGATTCCTGTATGGCCATGTGTGTTATTGTTTATTCCGGTACCGGTACATTGTCAACGGTCCGAATGCATCGTGCAATTCTTCCGCACGGGTTTTTCCGAATGATTTTACAAGGCCCGATGCCTGAATGGCAGGTATGCTATTTTTTAGATGCATAGGCTGTTAATTATTCATTACCGTTTCACGGTTGAACTCGACTCCTGAAATGGTGTAACCAGCATTTTTAACCTGAGCCACAGCAAACGCTACTGCTGATTGCAATGATTCGGCAGATCGTTTGTATATTATTTCGAATCCCTCTTTATGACCGAAGATCGATGCACCGTTTAAACCGGCAGCTTTGAGTGATTCGGTTACCTCAAGTAATTGATTGTGTGTATGTATCGGAGTCGGTACAAATAATGTGAATCGATACTCTGTCATATTCTTTATGAACCCTTCACTATAGTCTTTAATTTGTTTGTTAATGAATCAATCGACGAATAGATAACCGGCACCACAACGAGTGTTAAAAATGTTGCAAAAATAAGTCCGGTAATAATAGCTGTTCCCATCGGGCCCCAGAATGCCGTGTTCTCCGAACCGAGCTGAAAATTCGGGTTGAACGATGACAGCAATCCGACAAAATCGAAATTAATACCGAAGGTCAGCGGTACCAGCCCGAGAATAGTCGTCATTGCCGTGAGCAGGACCGGACGCAGCCGCACCGCTCCTCCTTCGACGATCGCTTCGGTTTTGGAGTATCCTTTCTCCAGCAATTGCTTGATATAATCAAGCAGAACAATGTTGTTGATACACACAATCCCGGCAAGACTGATAATACCGATAAACGTCATCAAGCCGAAATTGGTTCTCGTGAGAACCAAACCGAGCAATACCCCGGTAAGGCTCAGACCGACTGCAATGACGACAATGAGCGGTGATGAGATATTATTGAATTTCACAAGAAGTACAAGGAATATCAGCGCAAATCCGAGTCCTAAAGCTACCGAAAGGAATGCAAAGCTTTCGTCCTGATCCTCGGCTTCACCGGTGTATTTCATTTCGTAACCGAACGGCAGATCGTTCCGGTAATCGGCTAAATATTCCTGTACCTGTGCGAGCACCTGCGGACCGCTGAACCCCGGTGCTGCCTGCGCTTCCACTATTGCTGTTCGTCTCAGATTAAGCCGTGTTATGGTACCGAGTCCGTCATCATCCTGAAAATCGGCTACCGAGACCAGAGGAATCTGTCTTCCCATATTATTGATATTAAGCTGTTTCAGATTTTCAAGACTTTCACGGTCTTCCTTACGAAGTCTCACAACGATATCGTATTCGTCTTCGCCGTCACGGAATTTACTTGCTTCAATACCGGCGACCGCTGCCCGGATTGTCTGTGCAATATCGGCGATAGTCAACCCGTACCGATTGGCATTTTCCTGATCGATAAGGATACGGTGTTCCGGTAATCCGCCGGCTATGTTGTTCCGTACATCAACCAATCCGGCGATTCTGCCGGTCTCCGATGCCTCACGAAGCATTTCAGTCAGCTCCCTTGTAATGAGTACAATCTGCCCGAAGTCATCCCCGGATATTTCGATGTTAACCGGCGGACCGGTAGGTGGTCCGTATTCCTGTGCATCGATGCTGATCCGCATATCGGGAATATCGTGGAGCCACTCCCGCAGGCGTGTCAACGTGACACTGCTTGGTTCGATCCGGTCACCGTAATCCACCATGTTAATATTGATCGTGGCTTCTTCGGGAGTGCCCGTACCCGCTGCGAAGGGATTCATCGAAATACCAACGTTTGTAAGAATGTTTTTGATTCCCGCCTGAACCGTGGGAACTTCATCGATAACCTCTCGTATTCTATTATATACTTCTTCCGCCGTTTCATTCGTAGCGTCGATATTCATACCGACAGGTCCCTCGATACTTACAATCAACTGACGGGGATCGACTTCGGGGAAGAACTCGACTCCCGGAGGTGCGATCGTCAGCATAAAAATAATGCCGATGAGTCCGCCGAATACCACATTCAACAACAGTGCTCTGTTATCGGTTATGATAATCGGTTTTGTGCTCTTTCTGAACATACCGAGCAGTCCGAAGAATGTTATAATCGATGGCAATATCAACAACGCAATTATTGTATTGGAATCGATTTCTGACCCTGCCAACGCAGACAGAAATAGTGACAATCCGATCAGGACGAATAATGCAAGTCCAATGTACAGCGAGATCTTCCCGCCCCTGAATATTGCTTCGTGGGTATGGAGAAATATACCGATGATACCGAAGACCAGAGCGATACCACCCGGTACCAACAATACGAGACCGGAAGTTTGCGATATAGCCGATACCATTCCTCCTGCAATGAGAAGAATGACACCGACCGTCAAACTTATTAGACCTGCCGTATTGCGGATGTATGCATACCTCACCGAATAATCACGTTCAAGCATCCATATCAGAAATTGTTTGTATTGCCCGATGAACCACGGAAGCAATGTATCCCTGAAATACGAACCGAACGGTTTCACGATGAATCGATAGGTTACGATAAAGAAGACAACAGCTAATCCCAGTACCACCAGGGTAATCGGGTTTGCAAGTCCGATCATTACCGCAGCAATGACCATCCCCGCAATAATCGCTCGCCTGACAACAGGATTACGTTTCACCTTCGATTCACCTTCGAGTCTGACAAGATACGCAGTCAGTGTCGGATATAACACCAGCGCCGCAAAGAGTGAACATGCCAGAACGATGATCAGAGTGCGGGGGAGATACCCCATAAACTGACCGATTATTCCCGGCCAGAAAAGCATCGGGACAAACGCTGCGATCAGTGTTGCCGAACAAGCCAGCAGTGCATATCCCACTTCATCACCCGCCTGTCTTGATGCATCGAACCGTTCGTATCCTCTCTCACGCCAGCGGTATATATTTTCAACCATAACGATAGCATTATCGACAAGCAGTCCGAGTGCGATAATGAGACTAAAGAGAATGACAAAGTTGACGGTATAACCGAACATCTGCAGCACGATAAAACCCATAAAGATAGAGAGAGGTACCGCAGCGGCGACCAGCAACGCATTTCTGATATCAAGAAAGAATACCAGGACAAGAACCACGAGCAACATTCCCATGATGATGCTGTTCTCAAGATCGTTAATAAGCGTGGCGATATCTTCGCTTTCATCGCCGGTTATAACGACCTGTGTTCCCGCCGGTAACGGAAAGCGTTCGAGAACATCGAAGACTTCGCGGGCGGTATCGAGGATGTTTGCTCCCGCCCGCTTTTTTACCTGTAAGCTGACTACCTGTTGTGCATTCAAACGATCACCCGGGACGTCAACAAGTTTACCGTGTTCATCCTTCTCTTTAAGTATCGTCAGACGTGAATAACTTTCACGCTCCTTGAATCCGAATAATACATCTGCAACATCCCGGATATACACGGCACCACGGGATGAATTCCCATTATTGTTACCGGAAGAATTGTATACAATTAAATTTCCAATTTCATCCGGATCGATGAACTCGCCGCTGACTCTGAGCAAATAAGCAAGCCGGTCTACATCTATTGTACCGCCCGGTATGGTAATATTCTGTCCCTGAATTGCACCGATAATCTGCCCGAACGAGAGGTTATAACCGTTCAATGCGTGCAGATCGACATTCACCTGCACCTCCCGTTCGATTCCGCCGATAAGATCCACTTCCCGTACGCCGGAAACAGATTCAAGCTCTTCTTCGAGTCGTTCGGCAATTTCAGTCAACCTTGACAGGGAATACTCTGCCGACAGATTGATGGACATAATCGGGAAATCGTCGAAATCGAACTCATTGATAATCGGATCTTCGGCGTCGACGGGAAGTTCCGAACGGGCAAGATCGACACGTTCACGGACACGCTGACTTGCCTCGATGAGGGATGTGTTCAGGTCAAACTCAACCGTGATATTGCTGAATCCTTCGGTTGTTATAGAACGGATCTCCTCGACGCCGGCTATTCCCTGCAATTCCCGTTCGAGAGGTTGTGTTATCTGCGATTCCATATCGGCGGGACCGATTCCCGGATAAATTGTTGTTACCGAAAAAATCGGTATATCGATTGTCGGATTCGATTCCTTCGGGATTGTTATATAACTTATCATCCCTCCGATTAACAACAGTATGGTAAGAACCAGTATTGCAGTACGATTCTGTAATGAAAACTCTGTTACTTTCATAATTATTACTGTCCCTGTCTTTGATTATATATTGTAAGTGCATCCTCCGCTCTCGAGTTGGTTTGAAGGATATCGAGTCCGTCACCCTGATTTAGATTCCGGTGACCCGAAACAATAACCTCATCTCCCGTTGTGATTCCATCGATAATTTCTATGAGCATATCCGACGATGCGCCCAACGTAACGGGAACGAGTTCGGCTCTGGAATTCTCACCTTCACGCCGGACGATAAATACATTCGGACCGATCTCATCACGGATGATCGCTGTACGGGGAATCACAAGCGTATTATCAATGGTTCTTCGCAGGAGATATACTTCGACAACCATTTCGGATTTTAAAATGCCGCCGGGATTCGGCAGATCTATCTCTATGGGATATGTACGTGTATCAGGATCGATAACATTTCCTGCAAAGCTAATGAATCCCTCACGCGGCTGATTGTCGTTTCCCCGCAGGTATATGGTTGCCCGTGCCCCTTCCCGTATATCTGCAGCATACCGATCGGGAATACCGGCGGTGATTTTAACACGTCCTGTGTTAACAATGCGGGCAACCGGCATACCCGGATTGATAAGTTCACCGGATTTAACGTAGCGTTCTTCGATTCGTCCATCGAAAGGCGCTTCGATATGAGCATCCCGGAGTTGTTTCTGTGCCTGTTCGTACTGTGCTTTTGCCTGATCTCGCTGCGTCCTAATGTTATTGTATTGCAGTTCACTGATGATCGAATCGGTATAGAGTGCGTGCTGGCGATTATAGGTATCGACGGCAAGCTCATATTGAACACGGGCTGCTCCATATTGTGCCTGAAGAAGCCTGTCATCCAACCGGGCAATTATATCTCCCGCAGCCACCCGTTGTCCGGCGGGAGCTATGTATTGTATTCTCCCACTTGCTTCTGCTGAAACGGTTGCATCGTCGTACGCTTCGACTGTCCCGATAACCTTGATCTTTTCTTTGAGCGTATCTTCCTGCAATGTTATTGTTTCCACGGCGACCGTACGAATACGCCGTTCATTCCCGGTATTGGCCGTTTCACCTGCTGTTTCACCGGCACAATGTATAAATAAGACTGATACGAGTGACACGATAATATAATTGAGCTTCATAAACTTTCTCCTATTGCTTTTTGATATTCACTATATGCGACGAGATAATCATGGATTGCCGAGAGATAATTTAAACGGCTTCGGTCGAGAAGCATTGATGCCTGCCGCTCTTCAAGGGCAGTACCGGCTCCTTCCTGCAGACGTCTGACGGCAAACTCATAATTCAGCTCAGCCTGTTCTATATTTCGTTCCTGACTCCGGATGCGGTCAAACGCTGTATTGAGATTATTCACTGCCTGTAATACTTCGAGGTAAACCGCTTCCCTGAGTTGTTCGTACTCGATCTGTGCCTGTTGAATGGCAATACTTCGCTGTTGTACCTGCTGTGTTGTTTGAAATCCGGTGAATAATCGCCAGGAAAACTGTATCCCGACATCAACACTCGGATTCCAGTAAGCATCCGAAAAGAAGTCTCTTTGCCGTGAACTATACTGGAACGGTTCACCATCCTGCATAATGACCTGACGCCGGTCGGGTACGTTGCCCATGTAATTGAAGTTTGCAAATGCGCTGATCTCCGGAAAATATGATGCCCGTGCAAGGTTCCGATGCGCCTTTTCGATCTCAATCAGTCCTTCAATCTGATGGACATCAGGCCTTTGTTGCATTGCATGATTGTATGCCACCTCAACCGGCGGGACATCGGGTACGTTGCGTGTATTAATGTTCAGATCGCTCCGAAGCTCTAGGTGCGCTCGAACCGGTATACCCAAAATCATATTCAGATTCTTGCGTGCGAGCTCTGCTTCATTTACTGCTGCGATGTACTCGGTTTCAAGGTTAACCAACTCGACTTCTGCATTGAGGCGGTCAGCTTTTGCAAGCACACCCTGGTCGACAGACTTCTGTATCTCTTCAACCGTTCGTGCGGTACGTTCTATACTCTTTTTCAAAACTTCTGCCGATTTCCCGGCGAGAAGCGCAGAGTAATATGCAGATCTGATACGATGGGCTACTTCCTGCCGGTTATGATTTCTCCGGTCTTCGTGCATTTTCCGGAACTTTTCCGCTCCACGGATTGCCGTAAAAGCTCTTCCGCTATATAAGGTCTGTGATACGCTGAGCGTTGCCATAAACTGATTATCAACATTGAACGGATCGGTGTCCGAGCCCGGCGGCCTGATACCTGCTTGTTCAAATCCCTGCTGCTGGCGGTCGAGAAATTCCGTGAAATCAATCGGTGATGTCGATGGGTCGCCATCCGTTCGGGCTTGCTCGTTATAATTCAACCATTCGATCGATGCAAATGTATCGAATAAACCTCCCGCTTCCGTGCCTGCAAACGGGTTTGCCGTTACGACGTTACGAATAACGTTGGCTCTCATATTAACTTGCGGATAAACCTGTCCCCATGCCTCACGAACCTGTGAGTCGGCAGTGCTCAGATCAAGGAGAGACTGGCGGAGCAAATAACTGTTTACCATTCCGATCTCGATTGCTTCATCGATCGAGATAGATAATGTGTCAGGTGGATTCGCCCTGCCCGAACCGGTGCCGAGCAGGAATAATAAGACCACAGATATAAAAGAAAACGTAATGGTTCTGTGTGTTATGGTGTATTGCATATCGTCTGTGTACCTTCGTAATATATGTTTGATTTTTTCGTTATACGATATTATCGTTACTACGTTTCACGTTTATTCAATTTATTTGAATATTTTATATAAAAAAGTTTGGTGACAACGGTGTGTCAACAGCACTCTTACTGAGTATACACATAGATTCCGCTTGAAACATCATTTGTTCGGTCAGTGGTCGATATATTTCGGTAAATAGTGAGCGATAATAGATATTCTGAAACCGAACGGCTCTGCTGTCGTGATTCATGACCGACCTTCCCGTGTGTATTGTAATATATAGTCGTATAGCAAGGGAAAAAATCGACAGAATTTATAAAAAGGATATATGTGACAATCCAATATATCAATCCATTTTCAGTACCACTTTCCCTCTCCCGTGACCCCGTTCCACATCCCGGTGGGCATCAGCTACATCGGGAAGCGGATAGGTTTTGCGAATATGGATGTGTAACTGATCGTTTTCAATAAGATCCACAAGTTCAGATAACCGGGCGACCGATCTTTGACTGCGTATGCTGCGAACATTATATAACCGGGCAGCGTCGAAGTCGACGATTGTGACGATCCGGTCACGGTTTTCGATAAGCTTTACCGATTCTTCTATTGCACCCCTACCCGCCGCATCCAGAACGGCGTCTGCTCCTTTGGGGGCAATCGGTCGTACCCGCTCTGCCAACCCGTTTCCGTATACAACCGGAATTGCACCAAGCGACCGAAGGTAATCATGATTTTGTTCGGAGGCGGTTCCGATTACCGTCGCACCGATATGTTTCGCAAGCTGTACCGCTACCGTCCCGACAGCTCCCGCAGCAGCGTGGATCAATATCGTCTCACCGCTTTTTATCTGCAGTTCTTCAATTGCTGTATGTGCGGTTTGTCCCGCACCGGACAATCCACCCGCTGCTTCCCAGGTTATGCCCCGGGGTTTATGAATCAGCTGTTCCGGAGATACAACCACATATTCGGCATACGATGCCAGTGAAGCCCATCCCAACACTTCATCACCTACAGCAAAATTATCCACTCCATCGCCTATACTATCGACGATGCCTGCGAACTCATTCCCCAGAATTTGCGGGAAGTTAACCTGAAAGGGAGCGGGCTTACCGGCAAACCAGCCGCTCCGTACCGCACAATCGACCGGCTGGACACCGGCAGCTTTAACACGGATACGCACATTACCCCTGCCTGCTTCGGGATCCGGAAGGGTACCGAGTTCCATAACATCAGTTCCGCCGTATGTCTTGATCACGACTGCTTTCATCAGGTTGCCCTCTCAATACATTCGTTTGTTTCCGGTATATGTTTATGATTTTGGGCCGGAACAATGACTTCATTTTTCATTTTTATTTCCGGTTTTATGAATGAAGATATTCTCCGGTGACCGGATAAGAAAATTAGTCCGAAAATAATCAGCATGATACCCGCATACTGAAATGTTAATGCAAGGCCGAAAACGTTGCTCAACGGCTGACTGATAACAGGCGAAATAAATTGTCCCATAAAAATTGCGGTAGTGAGTCCGCCTACCGCGCGTCCGCGAACAGATGCCGGTACTTCCGATGTCAACCACATAGTGAAGTTAGGCATTGATAATCCCATACCGATTCCACACACGGCAAGTCCCGCCAGTATGAGCGTGTAACTCTCTATAAATGATATCCACAAATAACCCGCTCCCATAAATCCGAAACTCATGCTGAGTATAGTGATATAGCCGAAGCTTCTTCTTATCCGGGCGTATAATAACGCGACTACCGAACTGAATAATATAGCTGTTCCGATAGCGATACCGCTCAACGACGGATTTATCCCGGCCAGATTATCCAGATAAAACGGAAGCTGTGTCGGGATAATATAGAATGTGATCATGGTGAACAGTGCCGTGGAATATATGAGCGTGACCGGTTTTACCCGGTTGTATGGTGTATCGTCGGATATATCTATCTTATCCAATGTATCGGCCGGATGTTCTGAAGAAGTATTTGAATTCTCTTTTCTCACCGGTTCCGATAATGTGAAATATGCAATGGGTATTAACGCGAATGAGAGCGTATAGATTGCAAACGGAAGCCGCCACTGTATATCTGCCAATAAACCGCCCGATATCAGGAAAACAACACCTCCCAGTCCCATGAACGCCGCTTGTAAACCCATAAACCGGGCGCGGCTGTTACCCTCGAAATAATCGGCAACAAGTGTTGTTACGGATGTCATCACACCCGCGACCGCAACTCCCAATAGTGCTCTGCCCGCGAGTATTGCGCCGAGGGAATCGAGATACAATCCGGAGCTTCCGGCAATTCCGAAGATGACCATTGCCGGAAGAAGCAGCTTCTTTCTTCCCCATGTATCGATGAACATTCCCGCAAGAGGCGCGACAAAAAGAATGAATAATGCGGGAATGGTAAGTACAAGCCGAACCAGGACTTCCACATTATTGACCGCGGAGTAATGCACCAGCATCACGGGCAAAGACGGTGCTATCGTTGCACCCGACATAACGGTGAGACCGCTTAGAAGAAGTAAGATTAATTTTATGTTAGATGATTTTTTGTTCATCAAATATATTCTCTTGTTTCAGGTATCCCGCTCATGATTCTTCGACAGGATACTCTCAAAGCCTTAAAGAATCTATAATATTTTTATATTTGATACGTTACAGGATATCGATTATTATGTATATAATATTCAGATTTTAAATTAATACGATCATAGATATTTAAAACAACACACCCCCGCTCACACTCGGGCCGGCGCACCCCCTCTTGGTAGAGGGGAGTGAGGAGGATAGCAATATTCTGCTTGCCTTCAATTATTTTGCTTTTCATTAATGATTATGTCCCTGCTGCTTCTTCAATGATCAGCTTCTCCAATTTTTCATCGAGCTCCGAGGTATCCGGGAGTTTCAGTAAGAATACATTTTGAAGGATATCGCGGATCTCATCGACGCTCTTGAGAACAGTTTTTTCATTCCTGCCGTCAAGATATCGAACGGAAAACCTGTTATTATGCAGAGCGTTCCTGCGATCCCGGCCCGGTTGATCGACGATTAATTCGGTCACGAAATGCGATTCGGGATGATTCGACAGATACCAGTTGGTGACTTCGTAATCCGGAAGGAACTGTTCCTGCAGATCGAACCGGTAGAGTGCTTTCCATTCATTCCGGATATTTGCTTCGAGAATGAAATCGTGCTTCTCTCCGATTAAACGGTATTTTTCAAGCTGCGTCGATTGCTCGACACCGGTAACGAGGCGTAACGGCGCCGTGGGTGTCATCAATCCGAATCCGACATCGACTATATATCGCTCCTTATCGACTTCGACCAACAGGAGCATATGACCGCGTGAGGTAATGACGTCGTCGGGTGCATTCCACCGGACCCGTGCGGCTAATCCGGTGACCTTGAATCCGATTACCTCGAGCACATGTTTTAAGAGAAGGTTGTGTTCAAAACAATATCCTCCCCGTTTTTCATAAATAAGTTTTTGTGCAATCGATTGAATATCCAGCCGAACCGGTATCCCGAGAAACGGGTTGAGATTCTCAAAGGGAATCGATGTTGCATGATGATATTGCACGGCACGCAATGTATCGAGATTAGCAGTTTGCTCTCCGGCGTAACCGATTCGTTGAAAATAGTCAGTTATATTAAATTCCTGTGCCATATTATTAACCCTGTGATTTGCGTGATGTTTTTACCGATCGTTCATATTTCAGGCGAAGTAATTTGATTACGAACATGACATCGTACATTGTTTTCATTGTAATAGTCGCCCATTTTGATATTCCGTTCTTATCGGTAATATGATTATGTGCTCTGCCCAGTGCGACCAATCGATCACGAAGATCCTTAGGAAGAATTACATCGGCTGTCGCTACCGTTCCCGGCGGATCATGCAGATGGCCGAAATTTTTATTATCGTACCGAAACTCTATTCCACCCATAGCATGCTCCTGTAAAACCATCCCACTCCACGAAGATACTTCATCGATAACTATTTCATTTGCAATTCGTCCGCTCACCGGTTGCTCGGAAACCCTGATACGCTCAGCCGGGTTAATTTGTGTACTGCTTGTTTTGTTTATAGTGTGATTCATTATAATCCTCTTCTGTATTAAATCTTCTTATGCTTTCAATATACAATTTGTTGTGCCACGTAACATCAGGCAATGGGTGGGTTTTCATACCTGTACAAAAGGACAGGTACTGCTACCGTCATCACTCATTCTTCGCGGTATATCTTATCTACTCTAACCTATTCATATCCACCAAACGGCAGATGCCAATGTTCCCATAATTAGCGGTATTGGTGTTTTGACGCAATTGCCGAACTATTCGGAGTAAAGAGAAATTGCGTTGTCTTCGTTGAATTTGTTATTCACATGCAGATTTAGATTCCAGATAGGTTTGACATCTGAAATCAGACCCTCAGCATGCCACGAAATCCTCTGGCGGCATAGTATGATTCCGCACCGTTGTGATACACGAAAACATGGCCGTAGCGGCGATCACAAAAGAGAGCGCCGCCAAGTTTTCTGATGTCCGGAGGAGTTTTTATCCAACTCGACGATTTTGTATCGAAGTCTCCGAGTTTCTGCAGCTCCCGATATTGTTCTTCCGATAAAATCTCAATACCCATTTCTGCGGCCATACCTGCTGCACTGTCTTTGGGCTTGTGTTCTTTCCTTGATTCCAGAGATTCCGGGTCGTAACATACGCTTCTGCGGCCTTTTGGACTCTCCGCCGAGCAATCATAAAAAATGAATTCCCGAGTTTTCTTATCATAGCGAACAACATCCGGTTCTCCGCCGGTACCTTCCATTTCATGAAGCGACCACAATTTTTCCGGATTGGCTTCCAGTTTTTTCTGTACATTCTTCCATTCAAGTCCATTATGGCGGTTCATGTTTTTCTCAAACCGGGTTTTCAATGTCCTGATTAGTTCTTCACGATTCTCCGGAGGCAATTTCTTTTTCTTTCTATCCATATGGATATCCTTGAGTTATCAAAATATTAATTGTACCAGGGTCATTATGCCCGGTGTTATTTTTTGAATCTACGATTTTACAAGCAGCCAACGGTTGTTGTCCGGATCATTAATTTCAATCCACGTTCTTGATGGGTGTTTTGTGATTTCATTCACCGGCACAATACATCTTGTTCTCAACTTTTCTGACAATGTTAGGTGGATCCGATTGAATCGTCTTTATTTATTTCATAATATAATTCAGCCATACCACTGCCCATCTGACGAACAGATACTAATCGTAAACAAGGGCTCAGGACTCTGCGAGGAAACAGCGGCTTACCCTTGCCCAAAGTAGCTGATCCGATTTGGACGATTAGTTCAACTAATAAGCCGGCATCGTAAAATTGTCCGGCAAGATCGCCCCCTCCGACGATCCAGATATTCTTGCCATTAGCAGCAGCTCGCATTTCGGTGTGGACCTGACGCACATCACCATTGACGAATCGGATGTTTGCGCCTTCAATAGCCGGTAGCTTTCGACTCGAGAAGATCCATGCTGGCTGAGTATAGGGCCATGGTGAGCCCGCCTCATCAGCAACCCTATCCGCGTTACGCACCATCCATTCGTAGGTTGCCGACCCCATAGCCAAAGCACCAACCTTAGATATAAATTCCGGATAGCTTGAGTTATTCAAATCGCCCAAAGGGAAAAGCCAGTCCAACGAGTCATCCTCAGTTGCGATGAATCCGTCAAGGCTTGTAGCTGTGTAGTATTGAGTTTTCATAATGTAATTTTATCTTTGTTCATTCTGTTATGTGTTTCTTCAAGTCTCACGAATATTTCTTAACAGCCCGATGCCCGTCAGGAGCAATGCAACCAACAAACATAAGCCGCCAAAGTAAAGGAGCCACCTGAATTCAGCATAGAAGGCAACGCCAAAAAAGCCGCCCGAGACAGTTATTGCGGCTGCAGGAGCGCTTATTCGAGCCAACCACTTCATATAGGTTGGTAATCGTGTGGAGTCGAGTAATATTTGTATCAACAGAGACAATATAACCCAGACACCTGCGTGAGCGTGTCCTGCACGCCAAAGCGCCCGCTGGGTATCATCCAAATCCAGGATACCGGGAGCCGATCCGGCAACACCCTGGGTGAGAATACCGAGTAGAGTTATCCCGCCATACATTATCGTTGGAACGGAAAGTAACGTTACTCCGGAGACAAGTTTAGTTTCACGGGATAATTTCATATTTCATTTATTCCTTATCAATTATAAATGCAATTCCAGACTATTATGCATCTAAGCGATGTTTATTTGTTCTATGATTTTATCGATTTCAGTATTCGCATCAATAAATGACTCCGATGAATATATAAAATGCATTTTAATTATACGTTACAGAATATCGGCTATTTTTTATATAATTTTCATTATAGTTCTCGAAGCGAATGTCCGGAGACAGAAGCGCTAACATGCCCTCTACGTCAAACGCGTTGTAGGCCGAGATGTAGCGATCGATGAGATCTTTCTTGTATGAATTGTCCATTATTTTTCCATGCCCTGGTTATGTGTATGGCCTTCCACCGGAATACCAAAATGCAGGACCTCTTCTTTGGTGCCAAGCTTGGTGTATAAGGCAATAGCCGCCTCATCTTCAACTCCGGTATCAGCCTGGACAAAGATTTCATAGGCTCCACGCGCAGCCGCTATTTCCTTGAGTTCCCGGATCATCGCAGTCGCGATTCCCTGGCGCCGGTGGTCTTTCGAAACAGCCAGATCGTAGATATATATCTCACTTCGTTCCTGCTCGAACTTCATTAACTCGTAAGCCGCAATGCCCCCGACGACTTTGCCGTCTTTCACGGCCACTAAAGCGATGAAGTAATCGCTGCCGAGCAGCCGGCGCATGTAATCAGCACCGGGCTGCTTTCCAGTGTACGTCTCGGGTTCATTGAAGACCCGACCAAAGGTGTGCAAGAGCGCATACATTAATTCCAGGTCATCTTCGGCAAGCTGCCGTACTGTGTAGTTAACTATCATCGAAGCTGTTCCTTCCTATACTACATAACTTTTGACTTTTTACTTCTCTACTATCCCGGTTCTATGATCGAGCGTCCTATCCAATGCTTCCTATTCGCCTCACCTCGTTCGATTCGACATGATAATGGTCACCGTTCCGCTTTCGCTTCCCGTAATGCTTGTCATCAGAAATGCCACCCGATATGAATGGTTGGGAACGGCCGTATGGAGCTTTGTTCAAACACCTGTCCGTCGATATAAATATCCTTCATATCGAACATGTAACTCATATTCAGCCAGGGCTTTATGTAGAGATTGTTTGTAACGGGGAGTTTATAGCCGACTGTAACACCGACTGCATATACAGGATTTGTTTCTCCCGAACCCGTCTCCTTCCATCTGACCCGTGAAGCGACGACGTCGCCGCTAATACCTGCAAAAAGTCCCCGGCCGGTCCCTTGCATATAATAATCGACTTTTGCGCCGACACCCCAGCCGTAATTGTAGAATCCATCGTTTCCGTTAATCCACTCGGGAACTTCAATGCCGAAAACACCGATATCATACCGGATATGCGACGAATTGTAGCCGATATGCATCGAATAACCTTTAAATATATATGCGATGGGATCGATTTCTATATCAATCCCCTGCGCATTTGCCGGATACGGAGTTGCACAGTACAACACCATTATCAACAGAATGAACTTCTTCATACATTCCTCCCGGATTAATGTAAACATATTTAAAACCCCGGACCGGACAAGCGATTTGAATTAAAGCCCGGCCGGGAAAATGAGCGCACAAGATACGATCCGACCCGAACGCTATCGTCCGTCTATGCAATGGGCCGGTATGAATTCAACGAAGTCGAACGTCATATTGTGGCCGATAGATTATGCTGCTTACGGTAGACAGAAGGAGTTGTTCCGGTTACTTTTCGAAAAACAGTATTAAACGAACTTTTTGTACCGAATCCCGCATCCGTTATTTTTGAGTAATAAATTCCATGAAAAAGAATATTTTCTGAAAAAATTTCTGAAACCCATAATTCAAACACTGAAACCAACAAGGAATTGATTATGACATCATGGCGATCATAAGCAATCCCGAAGCGGCGAGCGACGAGACCGTCCGGATGTGATTCCAGAATGTCCAGCTTCCGATATAATATTCCCAGTATTTTATGCCTTCCGCTGAATGCGGTTCAACCGACGCGAGTTTTTGATTACGCGGTACATTGAATGCAATTGTTATCAGAAAAGAGCCGGCCAGATAGAGCACACCTCCGATCAACAAATACACGCTGCCCTCCTGATGCCATTGCAGCAGCGATATAAGTACTGTAAAGATACTGAGTACTGCGGCACCAAAAAATATAACAAGGAACAACGGATT
>PWXV01000238.1 GCA_003568415.1 Ignavibacteriales bacterium | reverse complement strand
AGAGCGTTCGAATTGCATACACTCCCCTTTTTGCTATGCGCCAGCCACCGAGCACAATTGCAAGAACAAACAACGGAATAGTAACATTGGTATCCGCACCGAACGCATACTGTGCAATGAGTCCGCCGGCCCAGAACAATCCCGAAAGCGAGGTGAATATCGTCTGACCGTAGCGGTCGTAAAAAGATTGTTCAACTACCATTGTTTGTGCGGTGTTCGCTTTAAAACCGGCAGCTTTAATTTCCTCCAGTATGCGTTCATCGGTTGTGGTGTGCTGCACATATAATTTTTGTGCAACAAGATTGAATTTCATATCCTGAACTTCAGGTACTTTCAATAACCGTTTACGAAGAATCATCTCTTCGTCACTGCAGCACATCCCTTTCACAAGAAATGTCGTGTATTGATTTTGATTCCTTTCTTTCATAGACCGTTCGTTATCGTTCCGCAATATGTTCCGTAGCTACTTGGATTAATTTTTCGATATGATGATCGTCGAGCGAATAAAATATCTGTTTACCCTGGCGACGGTGTTTTACCAGCCGCAGACTGCGCAGGATCCGTAGTTGATGTGACGCTGCCGATTCACTGATCCCGGTTGCACCGGCAATATCATGCACGCACATTTCATTGTTCGTAAGCGTAAGTGCTATCTTTATCCGCGTCGGATCCGATAGGACTTTGAAAGTTTCAACAAGATCCGCCAGTTGCTGTTCGGTCAAATCTCCACCCTTTTTCATTTTGGATGTCTTCAGTCGTGTCGATTTGGTTTCTATCATGGTGATTCGTTTATTTTATTTTTAAATAATGCGTTTCAGGGGTAGCGGGGTTGCTTTCTAATATCCACCCTTATGATACTCCTCCCTTTTCTCAAAAATGGAGGAGGATGTGGATTACCATTCCAAACTCCCCGGACCCAGTTCGAAATTACTCAGGCAAATGATGTCACCTTTTACGTCCAATATATCACACATATGAACACTTGTTCATATGTGTATAATTTAACAAACAAACAAATAACAATCAACACCCCTGAAAAAAACATAATTTCTTCTTATTTTTACAGACGTTATGCCGCGAAACAAACTGAAAAAATTTGCTGAAATCGAAACCTATCCGAATGTAGTTTACTATCCGGACTCGCTTGCAGGCAACTGGAGCAGAACATTTTTTAGAAATGACAACCCGGTAACGCTTGAGCTTGGATGCGGTGCCGGGCTTCTGACTCTCGAACTTGCCCGCCGCCACCGCAACCGGAACTACATCGGCATTGATAACAAACGGGCACGTATATGGCAGGGTGCAACGCAGGCATTAACGGATAAACTGCATAATGCCTGCTTCATAACAACAAGGATAGAATTACTCAGCGCCTATTTCGGGGTCAATGAAATTGATGAGATCTGGATAGCATTTCCCGATCCGTATCCCAAACCAAGCAAAAGCAACAAACGATTAATATCTCCCGAGATGCTGAGTATATACCGTACTTTCATTTCGCCCGGATGTATCTTTCACGTAAAGACCGATGATGATGCGCTGTTTGATTTCTCATTAGAGTCCATCGAACGGGAAAACGCAGTAATACATCAGCTATCGGGAAATATACATGAAGAAGCCGGTATTCCGGAGGATGTCAGGATCAGAACCGTATATGAGGAACGTCATCTTAAGGAGGGCAAAACGATAAAATATGTACGGTTTACGATCAATTGAAAATTTTGTGATAAATGATTATATTATTTAGTTTGAAACTCTAAGCGCTAAATCCTAAACTCTAAACAAATTCTAATGTTTCAATGCTCAAATCAGCACGGATCACACAGTTTAGATAATTTGGGTTTATTTAGGATTTACCTAAGCGCCCGTAGCTCAATCGGATAGAGCAACGGCCTTCTAAGCCGTAGGTTACTGGTTCGATTCCAGTCGGGCGTACTAAGTCCTACCTCTCTTTAATTTTGAGCAAAAATGTTCGGCAATAGGTTACTGGTTCCCGCCTACGTCCCTAAACAACAAGGACTTCGGCGGACGCGCGATTCCAGTCGGGCGTACCAAGTCCAACCTCTCTTTAATTTCAAGCAAAAATGTTCGGCAATAGGTTACTGGTTCCCGCCTACGTCCCTGAACAACAAGGACTTCGGCGGACGCGCGATTCCAGTCGGGCGTACCAAGTTTAGCAAGATCGCAATACCGGAAACAGAATTGCTATCCATTAAGCCCGAGGGGCGGCGATCAACAACAGAGGGTGAAGCCCTGTAAACCAGTGTAAGCGGAGAATAGTCTTTGTATTCCCCATACAATTCTCCCCATATAATTTTTATCTACCAATCATCGCGTGCTAATTCATTCCTGAACCATTCAGCCGCTTCAGTACCCGCAATCGCTTCAAGCTCATCGAGCAAATACGTTGTATAAAGAATATCTTCCGTCATATACTGTGTCAGGAACCTATCGAATCTTTCCGCTCCGATTTTCTCTTCGAGACGGTGGAGAAGGAACGGTGCCCGCCGGTACATCAACTCCGTACCGGGACGGACATCAAGTTCCGGCGTCCATACCGGTCCGTGACCTTGTCCTTCGTTTTCCCATTTACTCAATTCCCTGTTATATACTTCTTCTCCAAATTGATCCCGCAGATATCTGCCTGCGACAAACTCAGCAAATGCTTCCGACATCCAGTGATCCGGTGACATCCCGCCGGGTGACGGTGTCCAGTAATGTGCAAGTTCGTGACAGATAAAACGGTGCAGCCTCACCGGTGCACCGGGATCGATATCACCCGAACTAATAACAATATAGTTCTTCCGGGCATACCCACCACCGCTGCGGTCCGCAATCACCAATCTGGTAGTCGTTATGGGATCATATGCGCCGAACAGATGATTGAGGTACATAATGCAGTTCTCACCGGTTTCAAAAACTGCCGTAACCTTTTCGGGATCTGCCCTCCGGTAGTACACCTCCAGTTCATCTGTTTGCCTGATTTCGAACGAAGGGGAGGCAGCAAAAGGAGCGTCGAACAGGTTTATCTCATTACGGATGATGTGAGTGCCGTCTTCAAATGTGGTTGTACCGCTCCCGACAGCCTGCCAACCTTCGGGTAGATTCAGATGCATCGTACCGCGCATGTGCTGCTCGAATCCTGCAAAGATGGGATGCCACATTGCATCGATGTTAAAGTCCACCCACCCGGATGTGAACATACCGTCATATTGAAATTGATCTTCGTCGAAATCCAGGTATCCGCTGTACTCCAGCGTAACGGACACAGTGTCTCCCGGAGCGACGGTTTCATCCAGCTCAATTTCGATTACATTCCATACAGGGACGAAATCAAATTCGCCCGTCTGATGTGACACGACATGCGGTCCGGTGACATTCTGCACTTCGAGTCCGCCGTTAAGCACAAAGGCAGCATATGACGGAGTATTTTCATCAGCCAGGAATGTTAACTCTGCTGTTACATCAAGAAACTGATTTTGCGCATCGATATCTGCGTGGGTATTGTAAATTACAACCCCGTCTTCCAGAAGGAGCGGGGACGGTTCATCCTCCACCGGTGAACAGCCGGCAAATTGGAGGATGATAAAAACTGCCGAAAGTATTAATACGACATTTGTGTGAATGATTAAACGGTTATAATTTGATGATATCTCAGTTGATGCGGTAATTGCTCTGGACGCGCAGTTGAACATATTAATCCTCCTGAATAGACTATGGTACCGGATATATTTTGCAAATGTTCTTTGTCGATAAATATACGGAAAAATGAGTCCGGGGTTTTAGGGGGGGGATCTTAATTAAACTGAGACGCATCATGTCCCGCGATAACCCCGACTTGCCGGGGTCCGCAACACTGCTTGCCAGCCGGAGTGGAGACTGGCGGACAAACAAAACAACTAAGGACAATAATAACGTGTGATTCGTTGTTGTCCCCAAGTTAGGCAGCGACTCTTTATTGTTTATATCTTTGTTGATCGATATTTATGGGTTTATTATTTTCGAAATAGTATATAAATTCCCAACCGCACAACTATCCATCGATACAACCGGGACGACTCCGGTGTTCTTGTCACCGGTATCTTTGCCTAACATCTCTTACCGAGTCTTAAGCATAGCCGTCCCGGTACGTTTTTAATTTAAAGAACGGAGTT
>PWXV01000046.1 GCA_003568415.1 Ignavibacteriales bacterium | reverse complement strand
TCTCCATATTCAATTCTGTTACTTATGACATCCGATACATCCGATGGTAAGTCCATCGTCTTCGTGACAGCGAATGCAGTCATTCATTTTCATCCCGGTACCCGGCGGGTTATTGATCCGTGATGCCGATGGCCCCCAGATATCGCGGCTGTACCCGCTGATACGATTGCGTTGAAACGGTCTCAATATTTCACTTGATCCGTGATCTCCGTGACAGGTTTCACAAGACATTTCAGCGAGTTCAATGTGCTGTACATGAGGAAAGTAAACGTTCTCCGGTTGTCTCGCATATACAAACCATGGAACTTCCTTATCTTTCATCAGATATTCTTCGACAAATATTTTCTCGTCTTCGGTTTCACCCAGCACTGCCATGTGACACATACTGCAATTTTCGTTAGTCGGGATACCGCTGAAACGTCCGTCGCTTTTTACATAATGGCAATCATTGCACGACATACCGGTCATATCGGTATGTGTGACATGACTAAATTGAATTGGTTGCTCAAATGACTGATACATAAGCGGCGGAAATACAAACCAGCCGAACAGCAGCATCCCGATAAATCCTGTAAAAAATAGTAATACACCTTTGTTATTCACCGTTGATTCCTCCAGATTACATATGGCGAAAAGAAATTATGAAATAGTTTACGTATATCGTCACGTTGTAAATTTGAAGCAAGTGAATCAATAGAAACACCGCCGTCTGCCATCAGGGCTTTCCCGTCTAATTCAGAATGATTGATTTCATTGTGGACAAATTGATTTAACCGCTGCGTCTCTTTTCTCATCCACTCGATAGCCTCTTTCCCCTGGAGTAACGAGGTACCGTTAGTTATTTGTTTTGTTTTTTGTCCGACGAACAACCAACCTGCCCCGTACGGATCTGTTGATAGTTTTTCTGGTGTTGAACGTAAATAGGTGTTCATACCGGATATTAAGAGTAGTTGAGGAAATACCACTTCGAGTTCTACACCATTAACCGTTAAGACAACGGTCGGACTACGAACTCCTTTAGTGGTTATAAAACTTACCTCCTGAACCGGTCCAAGCACCTTGGTGAAAAATGCATCTACTCCAATATGACACAACCCGTCTTCAGCTTCATCCATCCACATATGATTTAAAGAATACTGTAATTTTCGAGGCATCCTAATCCCGAGAACTCGATAATCTTTTGTTGTATCCTTATCATCCTCAGTTGCGGATGATGGTTTTGTATTTACCATAGAATCGGGATTTTCCACTGACAGATAATCTTCACAATATCGATGATTTGTATTGGTACAACGGGAAAACGGAGCTTCATTATAGGGGACGAATTTCGTGACTGATGATAAAGAACAATACTGAACGTGTGATTCCTGTAAAAACGGACACTGTTTGTACTGTCCTTGATCTTTAACTCGCTGTTGTGCGACGGGACAACTTGTCCAGGAAGAAGTAGAGCACTTTTCTATCTCGGCATCGCCCTGATCGCTGACGATCATTTTTTTGATAGGGGATACCTGACAGAATTTTACTCTGGTCTCTTTAAGAAATGGACACTTCATTTTCATCCCTTTCGTTTTTTTGCTCCGGATCATTATCCGAATGCCCGTTCGTCATCATCATATAATTTTTCACCACCATCGGTCATAGTGAGGCCCAGTTCCGGTACATCAAGAACGTGTGGATCTTCCTGTGTTTTTGCCTTGGAGGTCTTTTTGAGCCGGTTAAAGATCTCTTTACCGGCGGCATAGAATACTATAGCGAGGCAAATTATCGTCGCTAATCCAAGGGCTATGTTGGTCAGATTGACCCAGAATGTGCTCAGTGCAAACATTGTCTTATCCCTTATTTTGTTGATGTGTGTGAATTTGTTTTCTTATTATTGCACTATACAATAAGGCAACTTGTATGCCGGATTTTTTAACGCAAACATAATTTTTGTAAAACAATATATATCAATAAGTTATAATATCGATTGCTATAAAGATTGCTCCGGTAGGAGGAAAGTCGTGTGGGAGATCCCAACACGCCGTTCCCGAATTCCCACACGAAAGTAGGTTAGCTGTATTGGAAAATACGATACCGTTTATTGGTGAATTACGTACCGATTGGATGTTTGAGGGGGTGTCAAAGGGAATCGTCTATTGCTTCAAGAATTGCCGGTAAGTTATGGTATTAAATCACAATTTCCTGAATTCGGCATCCACTTTAATAAGAACAAAATTATCGGGTTTCAATTGAATAAAATAGCCGGCACCGGTTTTGGATCGTCTGGTCTCTTTAATGAGTCCCAGTGATAATTCATCTTCAGATTGTTTTTGGATGATGGTATCGTATCCTGCCCGCTTGAGTCTGCGTGTCATTTTGTTCACATTAACCGTTGCTATATGATCTGACAGTTGAATAGTCCGGTCGGCTTGTACCCGGTATACTCCGAACTCAACTTTTTCGATTCCACTTACGTTGAAATCATCTGTGTCGAAGTCGAATTCCTTTATGTGGTTACGTAATACACCGAGGTTATCGGTTTCTATTGCTAACTCTATTGTTGTGCGGAAAGGGGTGTCTGCTTCATGCATTATAAAATCACGAACGTCATCAAAGTTATCGAGCTTACTGCCGCATCCGCTCATTATCAGGACTGTAAATACAGATATGAAAACCACCGGAATTTGTGTTTTCATCGTTCTACCCTCCAAATTATTATTACGGGCTTATATCGGGAAACCCAAACTGTTCGGCAAGCTCAGAAATATCTTCAAGACTGATGTTCCCGACAACATTAATCACATTGACCTGCTCAGATTGGTCAATTGAATAGATTGTCATACCGGCAACCTCTCCATCAACACTTTTCATATAAATGTATGCCGTTGTTTCCGGTTCCCGCATTCGATATACAACCTCCCATTGTTCATCAAGGAGCCTGGTACTTATTTGTTCGAGATATTCGTCGATTTTGTTTCGCGGGGTGCCTGCTAAATCAAAAGAAAATGAGCGGATTTGCTTAAGTTTTCGCAAAATGCGGGAAAATTCCGGACTTTCTCTTTCAGCATTGTTCGCCACCAGCCCGATCATCGACTCGCCAATCTGGACCTCCATAGAAGTTTCCATTTCCTGAAACAAGGGCAGCTCTTCGAGGGGAATATATCCGGGATTATCGTCGGTGGCATGAAGGGGATTGATTACTCCAATCGCAAATACCAAAATGAAAATAATATTGATATAGTGATTCATTGTTGTTGGAATCCTTTTTTGAACAATTTGTTTGTTTGTTCCACGCTATGTTGTACCGGCGGTATGATCTGTGATTTAATTATTCTATCCCGAATATTCACTTGTGCATCTTGAACTACCGGGAATATCATTGCAAAAGTTTTTTCTATTTCTTGTTCGGCCTGAAGTATCTCGGATTCGGTATAATAATGTTCCGGTCCGGGTGAGGCTATATCCGTGAGCTGGAGCGTCAGTACGATTGCCAGTATAGCAACAACGGCAGTTCCCGAAAGTGCATACGACGGACGGTAAAAAACAAAGTCCAAAACCGGATCAAGAAACCTCTTGCCTTCTTTAGTTACACCAATTCTTTTCTCGACACGCTCTGTCACCGAGGCCGGACATTTTTCGGGCTTAATAGAATCGAATGCATTGGCGGTTTCGCGGTATTCCCGATACAGGGATGCGCATGTCGTACACTTTCGTATATGGAAATGTACGCTGATCTTTTCCCGAAGGGAAGCATCGCCGTACGCAGCGTTGCTTATTTTTATTTCATCAAATGCACACGTTTTGGTATTCATAATTATGACTGTTTATAATGTTGCAACAATTTTTGTAATGTTTTGCGTGCTCTAAAAATATTTACTTTAACCGAGTTGATTGGTATATCAAGAATATCACTTATTTCCCGATATTTCAACTCCTGAATCTCATACATAATTATTATTTTTTTTTGTAATTCAGGTAATTTTTCTATCGCTTCTTCAAGCTCCTCGTTAATAATTACCTGAGATGTCTCAGCACCCGGATCAGAGGTTTTCTCAGGATCGGACAGCTCATACAACGCATCCTCCTCATCAAATTGCTTTGTATATTTAAATTTCACAGATCTCTTTCTGATATAATCAATACATAAATTATAGGTTGCCCGCATTATCCACGCTTTTATGGAGGAAAGTTTTATCTCATGTCCATGCTCCCAGATTTTAATTAGAATTTCCTGGGTAATATCTTCCGCATCGTGCCGGTTCTTTACCATCCATAGTGCGTAGCTGAAAATTCGGTCTTTGTACCGATTTTCCAGATATTTAAACCGTAGCCGGGAATTCATCTATGTATACTGAGCTTTTGACGATTATAATGTCTAAAATGTTACACTTGGGTACCCTCTCTTGGATCGCCAGATGGGATTATGGTAATGTAATAAAAAAAATCGTATATTGATAGATTACAATTGATTAATTTTTGTAAAATTGTGGTTTTTTTTACGATTTCTGGAATGAAAACCGACCCGAGAGCAGTTACTTTTTCTGAGATATTACGGAGTGAATCATTTTCCGGAGAGCAGCTAAAGGGGAATCGTATATTATCATACCGGTTCCCTGTGGAGATAACAAATTTTGAGTATCTGGCCCAGCGATTGATCCGCGAAAATAATCCCGTCTTTTATTTTGAAAAACCTCAGGGAAATTACCGTTTTCTTGCAATTGGAAGCATTCGCAGGTTCCGGTCAGGGGGAGCACGACGCTTCGAAGAAGTAGCACGCGCAGTGTCGGGCGAAATTTCACATGTCGTTCAAAATTACAACGGGACACCCGATCGAACGATTCCGCTTTTGGTGGGCAGTATGTCCTTTTTTCCCGAGCATCGTGACCGTATCTGGGATGAGTTCTATCCGTCAGATTGGTTTATTCCGGAATTTATTATTCACGAGAGTGGAGGTAAACCTGTCGTTTCGTACCAGGTAGATTTATCCAAACCTGATCCCGAACGCAACTCTGTCCGGATTTTACGGGATTTTATTGCCCGGCTCAATAATGTAAGTGCTGCTGAGGAAACTAAAACGGTTCGTTACCGCCGAATAATTAACAGGGAAGAAAAAGAAAATTGGATTAAAAAAGCAGCAGGGGTTGTTGAATCTATCAAAAAAGGAGACGTTAATAAAGTAGTGCTATCACGCAGTGTGAAGTTTGATGCTCCCGAAAAACAACAAATTATCAAAGCGGTCTTAGATGCAGGGGATGCATTCTCAGCCGGTTACCTATTTCTCTTAAAATCGAATGAGTCATTGTTTATCGGTGTATCACCCGAAAAACTTGCAAGTTTCGAGCAGGGTAATATCCATTGTCATGCAATTGCAGGCTCCGTTACACGGGGTACTACGGAGCAAGAAGACAACCACCTCGGTGATGAGCTATTGAGCAGTAAAAAGAACCGTGAAGAACATCAAGTTGTTGTAAATCATATACAATCTATCCTCGAAAAATATTGTTCCCGGGTCACGGTTGATCCGGTACCTGCATTGAAGAAAATGTCGTATATTCAACATCTGTACACCGGCATATCCGGTGAACTGTCTCCAGGTGTATCTATGTTTCGGATACTCGAGGATCTACATCCGACACCGGCTGTAGGTGGATACCCGCTTTCGCCTGCACTTACAATAATCAGAGATAGTGAACAATATGATCGCGGACTGTATGCTGGATTTCTCGGATGGTTCGATGCCAATACTACCGGAGATTTTTGTGTTGCATTGCGTTCAGCACTTTATACTAATAATAAATTATATGCATTTGCCGGAAGCGGAATAATGCGGGATTCCGATCCCCGGCAAGAATTTGAAGAAACCGAAGTCAAATTAAACGCTATTACCTCATTGATGCAATCTTGAGTAAAGAAATACAAATAAATAGAAATATTGTCTGGGCTGAGGCATTTGTCGATCAACTAGTCCGGCTGGGCGTGCGGTATGCTTGTATCTCACCCGGATCGAGAAGTACACCCCTTGCGCTGGCGTGTGCAAATAATAAGGATATGCATACATTTGTTCATATTGATGAACGATCCGGTGGATTTTTTGCCCTTGGAATTGCCAAAAACGTGAGTGAACCGGTCATGCTTGTGTGTACCTCCGGTACAGCTGCTGCAGAATTTTATCCGGCAATCATTGAAGCATATCAACATCAGGTACCGCTCATCGTTTGTACTGCAGACCGGCCGCCTGAATTTCTTGATTGCGGTGCAAATCAAACTATTGATCAGAACAATTTGTATGGCAATCATATCCGGTGGTTCTTTAATGCCGGGTTACCCGAACCGGTAGCCGATCGGTTGCGGCATATTCGAGTCATTGCACGGCGTGCTGTCAAGGAATCCAATGGTATTGAAAAGGGACCTGTACATATTAACTTCCCGTTTCGAAAACCCTTTGAACCGAATAGCTATACCGATACCATCGATGCACACGAACTGGAAGTTATTATGAACGGATATGCCGATGACATCGCACCGATTGAAACTCTGGTAACTCCGACCGCAGAATCACTGTATGATCTTTTATCAGTAACAAGAATGTACGAGCGCGGTTTGATCATTGTAGGGCCGGGAGATTTTGATGCCGAGTTCAGCAAACAAATAACCGAATTGGCAGCTTTGCTTTCGTATCCGATTCTTGCCGATGGGGCTTCACAAATTAGATTCGGTAAGCACGATAAGCATACGATCCTGACACATTATGATGCTTATCTAAAGGTTAACTCATTTATTGAAACTCATAAGCCCGATGTTATATTTCAATTCGGTGGCACGGTAAGTTCAAAAGGACTCGAGCTTTTTTTGAATAAACAGAACGCTTTTAAAGTACATATTAATAGTGCAGGGAAATGGCTCGATCCTTCGAATTATTTGCGGTCGGTTGTGCAAGCCGACCCGGCTCAATTCTGTTCATTAATGGTGGATGAACTGCAAAAGGAAAAATTCAAGCGTGCTGACAATAGCTGGTTCAACGATTTTAAAAATGCCGAAAATAAAACACAAGCGATCAGAGAAGAAATGCTTGACTGCACGGATTCATTTTTCGAAGGAAAAATCTTACGTGTGGTACTCGCAACTATACCAGATGGATCGCACGTGATGGTTTCTAATAGTATGCCGATTCGTGACCTTGATTATTTTGTTTCAGCGCTTGAGAAAAATATCCAGCTTCATACAAACAGGGGAGCCAGCGGTATAGACGGTATTACTTCGACAGCACTTGGTATAGCGGCTACAACGCCGGCCCCGGTATATCTTATAACGGGTGATTTAGCTTTTTATCACGATCTCAACGGATTGATCGCATCCCGGAAATATTCCATACCGCTGCACGTTGTTTTGATTAATAATAACGGAGGCGGTATTTTTGAGCTGCTTCCGATTGCCGATTATCGTGAGATGTTTAAAGAATATTTTCTTACTCCTCACGATATTGATTTTGAAAACTTTGTACTTGGATACGGGGGGGCGTTCCATATCATACAATCGTGGGATGATCTTCGTGAAAAATTAATTAAAACCTCCGATTCCCCATTGCTCAATGTGTTTGAAGTAAAGACCGATCCTGTTGAATCGACCGAACTGCGCAAGCAATACTGGAAAAAGGTAGAGGACGCACTCGCGTAATGACAGAAAATCTTGAAAAAATACCTGTTGTTTTCCTTCATGGGTTTACCGGCAGCGGCGATGATTGGATGAGTGTCATAAAAGACCTTGACGATGTGTGTGATCCGATCACGATTAATCTTGTCGGGCACGGGACGGATGATCCGCCGCAAGATACTTCTTATTATACGATCGAGGAACAGGTGAAGAGGATACGCTCAATTGCAGACAGGGTGTCACTTGATAAATTTGTCCTGGCCGGGTATTCAATGGGCGGTCGTATTGCCCTTCATTTTGCAGTGAACCACCCTGATCGGTTGTACGGACTGATTCTTGAGAGCACAACTGCGGGAATTGAGGATGATGATGAGCGAAAACAACGCGTTGCAAGCGACGAAGAACTGGCGCAATTCATCGAATCAAATGATATAACGGCATTTACCGACCGGTGGATGAATTTACCACTCTTTGCTTCACAGAGCAGATTGCCGGGTGGAATTCGGGAAGAGATCAGAGCAAAGAAACTGAAGAATTCCGGAACCGCCCTTGCAAATACGTTGCGTGCGGCCGGTACCGGTCAGATGCAACCGGTGTGGAAACATTTGCCGGAGTTGACTTTTCCGGTATTACTGATAACCGGAAGTATCGATGAAAAATTTACCGGCATCAATAAACGAATGGCGTCGAAGCTGCCCGATTGTTCGCATAAAATAATTGAGGATACGGGACATAATGTTCATCTTGAACAACCCGATCTGTATTGTAGAATCGTAAAAGAATTTGTATCCGCGATACGCGAATGAGACCATTGTAAGGATAACACCAAAACGTTACAATAATAACCTAAACTAATTTATTGAATGCTATGAAGTGGGAAAAAGTAAAAGATTACTCTGATATTATCTACGAAAAATCAGAAGGCATTGCCAGGATAACTATCAACCGCCCGGAAAAGCGAAATGCATTCCGACCGGAAACCGTTTTTCAGATGTATGATGCATTTACCGATGCGCGGGAGGATTCAACAATAGGAGTTGTACTTTTAACGGGTGCCGGACCGGCAAAGGATGGTAAGTATGCATTTTGCTCCGGCGGCGATCAATCAATACGCGGCGATGAGGGATATGTCGGTGGTGATGGAGTACCGCGTCTTAATGTACTCGATCTTCAAAAGCTTATTCGCAGTATTCCGAAACCGGTTATTGCGTTGGTTGCCGGATACGCAATAGGCGGCGGCCATGTACTCCACGTAGTTTGCGATCTCACGATTGCAGCCGAAAACGCCGTCTTTGGACAGACCGGGCCGAAGGTGGGAAGTTTTGACGGCGGTTTCGGGTCTAGTTATCTTGCGCGGATTGTCGGACAGAAGAAAGCACGCGAGATCTGGTATCTGTGCCGCCAATATGATGCACGTGAAGCAGAAGATATGGGGTTGGTGAACAAAGTGGTACCGGTTGAACAGCTCGAAGAGGAGGGGATACAGTGGGCTAAAGAAATTCTCGAGAAAAGTCCCCTTGCAATCAGGTTGTTGAAATCAGCGTTTAATGCAGAACTTGATGGTCAAACCGGTATTCAGGAACTTGCAGGAAATGCAACATTACTGTATTATATGAGCAATGAGGCACAGGAAGGACGGAATGCATACAATGAGAAAAGAAAACCGGATTTCAGTAAATTCCCAAAACGTCCTTAACTCACTAAATAGTTCTCGCTGAAAATCCTATATTGACCCCTCGACTCCGTTCGGGGTGACAATAAGCCTGACTTTTTAAGTAAGAACTAACATAGAGGTGAATCTATCAATAACACCCCTATTCTATCATGCAGCCATGCAATCAACTAATCAATCGGTAATAAAAACATGGGTTTTAGCTGCCCGCCCCCGCACTTTACCTGCAGCAATTATGCCGGTATTGGTGGGCAGCGCTCTTGCATTTCGTGACAGTTACTTTGATCCAATTATTGCAATCGTGGCATTAATATGTGCATTACTTCTTCAAATCGGTTCTAACTTTGCGAACGATTTGTTTGATTATCTCTCCGGTGCCGATACGCGTGAGCGAAAGGGGCCGATGCGTGTTGTTGCGTCAGGACTTATTGCACCGTCACAGATGAAAATCGGAATTATAATTATATTCGGGCTTGCATTTCTGCTAGGACTTTATCTTGTTGCCATTGGAGGATTACCCATACTTATTATCGGTATTGCATCCATTATTATGGCTATCCTTTATACAGGCGGTCCGTACCCCCTCGGTTATTACGGATGGGGAGATGTGCTGGTGTTTCTTTTCTTTGGATTTATCGGGACAATGGGTTCATACTACGTGCAGGCATTGCAGTTATCACTTACCGCTTTTCTTATATCAATTCCCGTCGGAGCATTAATTACCAACATTCTTATCGTCAATAATTACCGGGATGTTGAGACCGATGAAAAGGTTGGCAAAAGGACAACTGCCGTTATATTTGGCAGAAAATTCGCCCGGACGGAGTTTATGGTTTTACTTTTTTCCGCATATGGTATTCCTTTGATTGTCTGGATTTTCTTTGATCTTTCTGCCTGGATTTTATTACCATTCTTTTCATTTCCGCTTGCATTACGCGTACTGGCTATGATGAACACATTACACGGAAGAGAGCTTAATCTCGCTCTTGAACAATGCGCAAAACTTGTTGCTCTTTACGGTATATTATTTGCTATCGGCATCTCGGTATGAAAATAACAAATATTGAATATCAAGAATATGAACTTCCATTAAATTCACCTGTTAAAACATCCCGGGAAACACTCCACTCCCGGTCTGGATATTTAGTTAAAGTTTATACAGGTGACGGATCATATGGGGTCGGTGATATAGCACCAATACCTGCATTCGGTGCAGAAGATTTTGAGAGCGTGCTTGGTAAATTAGAAGAAATTAAAGCGAATCATTCAAAGCTTTCTGCTATTGAAGCAACACCACGCTCCATTTATAATGGTTTAAAGTTTTTATCGGATTTCCCGGCAACACGGGCGGGATTTGAGCAAGCGTGTATCGCTCTTGCAAGTAAGATTCAGGGAAAAACGATTCCAGAATTTTTAATGTTCGACTGCGGTAAGACAATTTCCGTTAATGGTCTTATATCTATGATGTCGCCCGCCGATACGCAAATTAAAGCACAGGAATTGCTTGTACAGGGTTATCAGGCCATAAAATTAAAAATCGGCCGTACTGATTTTGAGGAAGATATTTGTTGTATCGAAGCAGTTCGAAAAGAGTCCGATACAGTTGCATTACGCCTCGATGCTAACGGCAACTGGAATATTGAGCAAGCACTTGATTATGTAAAGGAACTTGAGCCATATACTATCCAGTATGTAGAAGAACCGGTTACAGTGAACGATCTGCATCTACTTGCGCAACTACGGAGAGAGTCACCTGTTAAAATTGCACTTGATGAATCGGCTCAGAGTTTCGATGATGTTGTCAGAATAATTCATAGCAATGCGGCAGATGTAGTAATAGTCAAACCGGTTGTTTGCGGCGGTATACTGAGTTCTATACGGATAATGCACACAGCGCTCGAATATACTATGGAGGTGATTGTTACGTCTGCTTTTGAAAGTACGATAGGCAGAAGTGCCGCTGTATTACTTGCCTCGACACGGAGCACATCAATACACGGACTCGATACAGCGCGTTATTTTGTCAATGATGTGACCGACGATCCGTTTCCAGTCAAGAATGGTGTAATTAAAATAGATGATCCGGCGCAGTTCTCATTTGATATATAATGAAAATTATGCAACACTGGTTACGCACACATGCCGAACAACAGCCCGATTTGATTGCACTCATCTCAGAAAATCGACAATTTACGTATGAGCAACTATACAATGAATCATTACAACTTGCAGGGCAACTGAGAGAGAAGGGTGTAAAGCCCGGTACGCATGTTGCAATGGCGGGACATAACTCCGAGCGCTATATTCTACTTATACATGCGCTTATTTTGTTGGGTGCAGTAATTGTTCCTCTCAATATCCGGTTAACTGTTGCCGAGATAGGACAACAAATAGAGTTTGCTGAGTGTAACTATTTTCTGTGCGATGATAATATTCATGATGACCACTTCATTACACAGCAGCGGCATGTATATACATTTTCTGATAGTATATCAACTGAGGTAGACTATAGCGGGTCATTTACGCAACAATCACTCTCGGATACCATTCTTTTACTCTTTACCTCAGGTACGAGCGGAAATCCGAAATGTGTTGAATTGACGTACGGTAATTTATTTTATAGTGCATTGGGTACAAAATTACGATTAGCTGTTTCAAGTCGCGATACATGGCTCTTATCCCTTCCATTATATCACATAGGAGGGTTTTCAATGCTTGCTCGCACGATTCTATATGGAATACCACTTATTGTCCCGGCGAGCATAGATACAGATGGTCTTATATCCGCAATAGGTAGACACGACCCATCATTTGTTTCGCTTGTTCCGACAATGATGAAACGGTTTCTCGAGAGAAATCTAGAAGCAAATCGATCGCACAAAACAGTACTTCTTGGCGGTGGTCCGATTCCGGATGGATTACTTGAGCAATGTGCTGAATATGGTTGGAAGATCGCCACTACGTACGGCACAACGGAGACGAGTTCACAAATAGCAACACGTCATGCCGATGATACACGAAACACTGGTTCGGTCGGCCGACCCCTTCCGTTCAATGAAATTCAGATTGTTGATGAAAATACCAATGAGGTGCCTGACGGTTTAGAAGGTGAAATTACCGTCAGTTCTCCGGTCATTATGAAAGGGTATTACAGACGAAATGATCTGACAAAACAGGTCCTTCGTGATGGAAGATTTCATACGGGTGACTATGGATATCGATCAGATAGTGATTATCTTTATGTAGTTTCGAGGCGTAGTGATTTGATCGTAAGCGGTGGAGAAAACATTAATCCGGTTGAAGTTGAAAATGTGTTATCTACCCATCCTGATATCCGTGATGTGTGTGTAATTCCGTATACTGATGCCGAGTGGGGAGAGGTGCCAGCAGCAGCGATAGTTTCAAACAAAGATGCGGTTACTCTGGAATCGATCAAACAGTTTCTGACGGGTAAAATAGCTTCATATAAAATTCCCAAAATAGTATTTTTGTGCGATGCATTACCCTATACATCGACCGGTAAGGTACAGCGGGATTTGGTAAGGAAAGAATGTACGCGCATTGGCCGATTTCAATAATTTAATATAAGAAATTATCTGCATACCCGTTGAGATTATTCTTTTTTTTTGTTACAATTAAAGAAATTAAGATCACGTTACGAATAGCTGATTTTATCATTTGCTGTAAAGTGGAGAATGACGTGCATATACTTAATGAAAACCTATCGATTATCCAATCGCTTTTACGTGTAAGCCCCAGAGGTATGGTTTAATGGAAACGACTATATATTGGCCGTTCCTTATCTATGTCGGTTCTGCAATTGCTGTTATTGCGGGGATGCTGGGTGTTTCGTATATCCTCGGTCAACGACATATGGAGCGGGAAACGGGGGAACCATTTGAGTCTGGTATATTACAAACGGGTAACGCACGACTTCGACTATCAATACAATTTTATCTGGTCGGTATGTTGTTTGTCATATTCGATCTTGAAGTTGTGTTTATCTTTGCCTGGGCAATTGCAATACGGGAGGTAGGCTGGTCTGGATATATAGGGGTGTTGATTTTTATCGCCATACTTATTGTAGGACTTGTATATGAATACAAGTCAGGGTCACTTGATTTCGGCAAAAAACAACTTCAAAAAATAAAAGCGGGGAAGTTATGAAAACCGTACGGCAGATTCTTGATAAAAAAGGGCATGACGTATACAGTGTAACCCCGGATGATTCGGTCTTTACTGCACTGCAACTTATGGCTGATAAAAACATCGGGGCTGTGGTGGTTGTTGACAACAAACAAGTCGTTGGCATCCTCTCAGAACGGGATTATGCACGAAAGGTAGTATTGCACGGCAAAACATCGAAAGATACTCCCGTACGGGATATTATGACCGGGAAGGTACTCTATGTGAAGCCCGATAATACCAGTGACGAATGTATGGCACTTATGGCCGATAAAAGAATCCGGCATCTACCGGTTTTAGAAAACGAAAATTTAACCGGAATTATTTCAATAAGTGATATCGTTCAGGCTATTATTGAGGAAGATAAATATATCATTGAACAACTTGAAAACTATATTACCGGCGGACGATAGTTAATTTTTATAATCAGGAGAATTTGAATACTATGGCACGATGGTGGTTGACAAAACCGGGAACAAAGAACTTTGCTGAAAATACAAACGGTAGCTTTGATGATCAGGTGAGCAGAGTGATGATATTGTCGCGCTTGCAGGATCTCATTGCCTGGGGACGAAAAAATTCACTCTGGCCATTTAATTTCGGTCTATCTTGTTGTTATGTGGAAATGGCAACAAGTATTACCAGTAAATATGATATTGCCCGGTTTGGTGCTGAAGTTATACGCGGTACTCCGCGTGAAGCGGATGTGATGGTTATTGCGGGCACGGTTTTTATGAAAATGGCTCCCGTCATCAAACGTTTATACGAACAAATGATGGAACCCCGTTGGGTGATCTCGATGGGCTCGTGTGCAAACTCGGGAGGAATGTATGACATCTACAGTGTAGTGCAAGGTGTCGATAAGTTTTTACCAGTCGATGTATATGTTCCCGGATGTCCGCCACGACCCGATGCATTTTTAGAAGGAATTACACTTCTCCACAAGGCAGTCGGAAAAGAAAAGCGTCCTCTGAGCTGGGTGATCGGCCCGCAGGGTGTTGAAAAACCCGATCCCGAGAGTCTGCGCGATCTTAAAAAAGAAGAAAGAAGTAAGATGACCTTGTTACGTCCACCGATGGAAGTGTAAGCACGAGCAAATACAATTAATATGAACAATTCATTACCTATCGTTAAAGACCTCAAAGAAAAATTCGGCGACACACACATACTCGAGCAGCAAACTCGTGATGAGTTTCCGACTGTATGGGTACCCGCTGCACACAGTAAAGATGTCTTACGATATTTAAAATATTCAATTGACCGGCCGTACAAAATGCTCTATGATCTAACTGCAATTGACGAGCGTGTACGGTATTACCGTGACGGGCAGCCTCCATCGGATTGTACGGTTGTGTACCATTTGCTTTCATTCGAACGTAATGAAGATATACGGGTAAAAATACCGCTTCGTGAAAATAGTCTGGCATTACCGAGTATCGTGGATATTTTCCCGGTTGCTAACTGGTATGAACGTGAGGTTTGGGATATGTTCGGCATAAAATTCGACGGACATCCGAACCTTCGCCGCATTTTGATGCCGCCCACGTGGAAAGGACATCCACTGCGAAAAGACCATCCCGCACGTGCAACTGAGATGGGACCTTTTCAACTACCTGAAGAAAAACAAGAACATGAACAACGCGCTCTCCAATTTAAACCGGAAGAGTGGGGACTGGAAAGGCAGAGTGAAGATTCAGATTTCATGTTTTTGAATATCGGACCACAGCACCCGGGTACGCACGGTGTCTTGAGGGTAATTTTACAACTTGATGGTGAAGAAATTATTGATGCCATCCCTGATATAGGCTATCACCATCGCGGTGCGGAAAAGATGGCTGAGCGGCAGTCGTGGCACACATTCATCCCATATACCGACCGGATAGATTATCTTGGCGGTGTGATGAACAATTTTGCGTATGTCCTCGCTGTTGAAAAGCTTGCCGGTATTGAGGTACCTGACAGAGTTAAGGTGATTCGTATTATGTTGAGTGAGTTATTCCGTATAGCCAGTCATCTTGTTTGGTACGGTACCTTTGCACAGGACGTCGGTCAAATGTCGCCAGTTTTTTATATGTTCACAGACCGTGAGAAGATACTCGCTGTTATTGAAGCTGTTTGCGGAGACCGCATGCATCCTAACTGGTTCCGAATTGGCGGATTGGCACAGGATCTCCCCAATGGATGGGAAAAGCTCGTTCAGGATGTGCTCGATACGATGAATAAGAATTTAAATGAGTACCACAAAATTGTGATGAAGAACCGGATACTGAAGGCACGCACAGTGGATATCGGAGCTATCACGCTTGATGAAGCTATTGAGTGGGGGGTAACAGGGCCAATGCTCCGGGCCTGCGGACTTGAATGGGACTTCAGGAAAAAACGGCCCTACTCCGGATACGATCAGTTTGAGTTCGACATACCGACGGCCACAAAGGGTGATTGTTATGATCGTGCGGTTGTGCGAATTGAAGAAATCCGGCAGAGTTTACGGATCATCGAGCAGTGTATGAAAAATATGCCCGAAGGTTATTATAAATCAGATCATCCCCTTACAACACCGCCCCGCAAAGCGGGTACTATGAAGGATATTGAGACTCTGATAACACATTTTCTCAGTGTTAGCTGGGGACCGGTTATGCCGGCAGGCGAAGCCTTCTTTGGTATTGAGGCGACAAAAGGAAACAACGGGTATTATCTCGTAAGCGATAAGAATACGATTTCATATCGTACCAGGATCAGAACACCGTCGTTTCCGCACATGCAGATTATTCCGCTTATGAGTAATGGAACAACGGTGCCGGATCTTCTGGCAATCTTAGGAAGCATAGACTTCGTACTTGCTGATGTGGATAGATAGATTACTATTATTTTGCTCTTTCTAGATACCAATGCTGACAAAAGAAGAACAAAAAGAAATACAACACGAATTCGAACATTACGAGACCAAGCAGGCGACGTGTATTGAAGCACTCAAAATAGTGCAGAAACATCGCGGCTGGATTTCGGATGATGCGGTAAAAGATATCGCAGCATTCCTTGAAATGTCGCCCGATGAAGTTGATAGTGTTGCTTCATTTTATAACCTGATATTCCGGCATCCCGTCGGAAGGAATGTAATTCTTCTGTGTGATAGTGTGAGCTGCTGGGTAATGGGTTCAACAGCTATCGGCGAACACATTAAGCAAAAGCTTGGCATCGACTATGGACAAACAACAAAGGATGACCGTTTTACGCTGTTACCGATTGCGTGTCTCGGTACGTGCGACCACGCACCGGCTATGATGATAAATCAGGATACGCATCGTAATTTAACACCAGATAAAATCGATGACATTTTGGAGAAATATAAATAATAGTTTCGAGTTCCCGGTTTTCAGTTTCCAGTTTTGGAGAACTGAGTTCATCACGATTGGATAATAACTGAAAACTGTAAGCTGGCAATTGTAAGAATCAAATGGATAAACCTCTAACAAAAAATATCGATCCGAAGCGCGGCCCGTTGAATCTGAAAGGTTATGAAAAAGCGGGTGGATATACTGCGATGAAAAAAGCGCTGAAGGAGATGGAGCCCGGAGATGTTACGAAGGTTGTGAAAGATTCGGATTTGCGGGGCAGGGGAGGTGCAGGATTTCCTGCCGGTGTGAAATGGGGATTCGTTCCGATGGGTGACGATGCACCGCATCCAAAGTATCTTGTCTGTAACGCCGATGAGATGGAGCCGGGAACCTATAAAGACCGGTTGCTGATGGAGCAGGATCCGCATCTTCTTGTTGAGTCGATGATTGTGAGTGCTTATGCAATTCAGG
>PWXV01000171.1 GCA_003568415.1 Ignavibacteriales bacterium | reverse complement strand
CCGACGGGCGCTTTATTCGAAAAAGGAAAATCGGTCGGTGAAATGTCTAAACGTCGACAGTTTTTACCGTACCTAACGTTAATGCGCGAGGAGAAACGATGAATAAATTAAGTCTTGCGACTATCTGGCTCGACGGTTGTTCCGGTTGTCACATGTCGCTTCTTGATATAGACGAACGTATCATTCAGCTAACAGAAAAATTTGATATTTTATACAGCCCGCTAATCGATGTGAAAGAATTTCCTGAGAAGGTAGACGTTACGCTTGTTGAGGGAGCTATCAGCAGCGATGAAGACGTGGAGAAGATCGAGATGATACGCAGGAATACTAATACCTTGATCGCATTCGGCGATTGTGCGGTCACCGCAAACATCCCTTCGATGCGTAACCGTTTTTCGCTTGAACAGGTTTTAACAAGGGGCTATATCGAAACAACACCGAATAATAAAGTTATTCCCGATGAGCAAATACCCAAACTGCTCGATAAAGCGTATCCGGTTTATCATTTTGTTGACGTCGACATATTTTTACAGGGGTGTCCGCCTTCGGCTGACTTGATATTCTATACATTAACTGAAATTGCGGAAGGACGAACTCCTGAACTCTCAGAACGAGCACGATTTGGATAGGAGATTTTGTAGATGGCTAAAACTATAACCATAGACCCATTAACCCGTATTGAAGGACATGGTAAAATTACAATTCACCTGAATGATAATGGTATTGTAGATAATGCTTTTTTCCACGTTACACAGTTTCGAGGTTTTGAAAAATTATGTGAAGGAAGGCCTTTCCGTGAGATGCCTTCCCTCATGGCACGTATTTGTGGTATTTGTCCGGTTGCCCATCTGATTGCCGGCGCAAAAGCCTGCGATCAGATACTTGCGGTACAAATACCGCGAACCGCTACTCTTTTACGGCGTGCGATCAATCTCGGCCAGATTATACAGTCACACGCACTTAGTTTCTTTTATCTTTCGGCCCCCGACCTGGTACTGGGTATGGATACCGATCCTGCTGATAGAAATATTTTCGGTGTACTTAAAGAAAATCCACAAATGGCACGGGATGGAATTCGGCTCAGACAGTTCGGGCAAAGTATTATCGAGATGCTTGCCGGTGAACGCGTTCACCCCGCCTGGATCATTGCCGGAGGGATGAGCGAGCCGTGTACTCAGGAAAAACGCGATGCGATCTTATCTCAAATCCCTGAGATGCAAAAAATAGTACAACGGAATCTGGATTGGTTTAAAAGTTCTCTTATCCAAACCGGACAATCTTCATTACGTGTCAGTAAATTCCGGGATGAAATACGGACGTTTGCAAATCTTCAGTCACTATTTTTGGGCCTTGTGAATGATACCGGTGAGCTTGATTTCTATGATGGAAAAATCAGGGTTGTCGATTCTTCAGGCAAAATTATTGCCGACAAACTTGAACCATCGAACTATTCTGAATTTATTGCCGAAAAGATTGAGCCTTGGTCTTACCTCAAATTTCCGTATTATAAACCACGCGGATATCCTGAGGGAATATACCGTGTAGGACCGCTGGCAAGGCTGAACATTATAGATCGCTGCGGTACACCTCAGGCGGATCTTGAATTGACTGAATTCCGGGGCCTCTCGAGGGGTTCGGTGTTGAGTTCATTTTATTATCATTATGCACGATTAATCGAAATTCTATTTGCGATCGAAAAAGTAGAGCAGTTGCTCAGTGAACCTGCTATACTTGATACACACGTGAAAGCGATCGCGGGTCCGAACAATCTGGAAGGAGTTGGCGTTGCCGAAGCTCCGCGCGGTACGCTTTTCCATCACTATCAGGTTAACAATGAAGGCATTATGCAGTGGGCAAATCTTATCATTGCAACCGGCAATAATAATCTCGCTATGAATAAAGGGATTCTCCAGGTGGCAAAACAATTTGTAAAAGGGGATAAGATCGAGGAAGGGATGCTCAACCGGGTGGAAGCGGTGATACGGGCATTTGATCCGTGCTTGAGCTGTTCGACCCATGCGGTCGGTAAAATGCCTTTACAAATAGAGCTTATAAATAACGACGGTGAAGTAGTAAATAGTTTGCGACGTTCCTAACATGGCATAATTAGAATTCAACCGGAGTTTCACTTATTTCCGGAAGAACGATATATACAGTACAGAGAATCATGTCACGAACAATAATCATAGGATATGGTAATCCGTTGCGCGGTGACGATGCCGTTGGTTATTATGCTGCGCAAAAATTATCAGAGTTGGTGAAGTCTGAAGATATCACGATACACACCTGTCACCAACTTACACCCGAACTTGCTGCCGATATCAGCAGGTATGATAAAGCTGTTTTTATCGATGCGTCGATCGGGGATACACCCGGCACTATTACCACGGCACAGATTGATCCCACACACATTCCAAACCGTACATTTTCACACCAACTCGATCCTGAATCTGTTCTCACTTGTTCGCAAGCACTCTACGATCGAGTACCTGTTGCATATTTAGTAACAATAGATGCAGACTCATTTGGATATCTGGAGGATCTTTCCGGGCCGGTAAAAGCCGGGTTATCTGGTTTAGTCGATGCAGTTCTTGAAATTATAAAATACAAAAAAACGGAACTTATGTCTTAAAAATCGAAAATTAATTTATCCTTTTTAACAGGGTATTACTATGGCACATCAAGTACGTCTCACTCTTGACGCGTTGCAATCTTTAATCGATGAATTGCAGAGTCGTGAGTATATTGTTATTGGACCCAAAATCGAAAATAGAAAGGTCGTTTATGATGAAATAGCTAAAATAGATGACCTGCCTGCAGGATGGAGCGATGAACAGGAGGCTGCGACATACCGGCTGCATAAAACCGGTTCGCCTGCGTTATTCGATATTACCCATTCAATGAATGCCTGGATTCATCATCTTTACCCATCCAAAGCTACTCTATTGAAAGCATCCCGTGAAAATTCAGGGTTCACGGTCGAAAGAATGAAAGAAGCGCCTCCCAAATATGCATTATTTGGAATTCGACCCTGTGATCTTGAGGCGATGAAAAAATACGATCGTATTTTATTAAAGGATACATTTCACGATGAAATATATAAAAACCGACGTGAAAAAACATTTATTATTTCAGCAAATTGCACCAGACCTTCGGGAACATGTTTCTGTGCTTCGATGGATAGCGGCCCGAAAGCTACCTCGGGCTATGATCTTGCCTTAACTGAGATAATCAGAGACGGGGATCATTACTTTATCGCGGATATAGGGAGTGAGTCAGCACAAGAGCTGATCAATAAAATTCCCCAAGCCGAAGCGTCGGCAGATGATATTGCCTATGCAAATTCTCTTATTGAGAAGGCACGTGAACAAATGGGACGTACACTCAATACCGGGAATTTAAAGGAGATTCTCTACAAGAATTATGAAAATACGCACTGGGACACGGTTGGCGACCGGTGCTTAACGTGCGGTAATTGTACGTTGGTGTGTCCCACGTGCTTCTGTACAACGATCCAGGATTATACGGATCTTACCGGGTCTAACGTCGAACGAATTCGTCAATGGGATTCGTGTTATAATAATGAATTTTCTTATATTCATGGTGGTAGTGTTCGCACCTCTTCCTATGCACGATACCGTCATTGGTTAATGCATAAGCTGGCGACCTATCACGATCAGTTCGATACATCCGGATGTGTCGGTTGCGGCCGATGTATCACATGGTGCCCCGCTGCAATTGACATTACCGAAGAAGCATCTGCTATCCGCCAACATAGTATAACAGTATAGGAGTCCTTATGGAAAATCTTGAATCGATTCTTAAGCAACACCCGTTTTTTGAAGGGTTACTCGATAAACATATCGAATTTATTGTTGGTTGTGCTTCTAATGCTCGATTTAAAACCGGAGAATTCCTATTCCGGGAAGGGCAGGAAGCAAATCATTTTTATTTGATACGGGAGGGGACCGTAAACCTTGAGATATATTCGCCGCAAAAAGGAGCTATAACGATACAAACACTGGATGAGGGTGAGATCGTCGGCTGGTCCTGGATTATTTCTCCTTATCAATGGCGTTTTGATGCACGTTCCGTCGATATGACCAGATTAATAGCGTTAGACGGAAAGTGTCTGCGGGATAAATGCAATGAAGATCCTGAACTTGGATTTGAATTGCTAAAACGATTTTCACCAATTATTGAACAAAGACTTGTCGCAACAAAAATACAATTACTTGATCTCTATGGAAAAGACGATTGAAACAAACCGCAAAACTAACGGACAATATGATCCGCTTATTACTCATCCGTATACTGTGAAACGTGTTATAAACGAAACACACGATACATTTACACTCCATCTTGGACCAACGAACGGACGTAATACAATATTTCCATTTACTGCCGGTCAATTTAATATGCTTTATATGTACGGTATCGGTGAAATACCCATTTCCATTAGTGGCGACCCGTCAAAACCTGAACAACTTGTTCATACAACCAGAGCGGTCGGTACCGTGACAAAAGCAATGCGGGGATTAAAAAAGGGGCACAGTATTGGTGTCCGGGGACCATATGGCAATGGATGGCCTCTTGACAATCTTGAAGGGAAGGATGTTGTGTTCATTGCCGGTGGAATCGGGCTTGCACCGCTTCGGTCAGCTATGTATCAGGTGCTCGCGAACCGGGATTCTTACGGTAAGGTTGTATTACTCTATGGTACCCGAACTCCCATCGATATTCTTTTCCGGAAAGAATTGGAACGATGGAAATCACGATTTGATCTGGATGTATATGTTACCGTAGACAGGGCTATTGGTACATGGCGGGGCTATGTCGGCGTGGTAACAATTCTTGTTTCAAGGGCACCTTACGATCCGCGAAATACCGTTGCACTGGTATGCGGTCCGGAAGTAATGATGCGCTTTTCAATAATGGAGCTAAAGAAACGGGGTGTTAAATCCGAGCATATTTATTTATCGATGGAACGAAATATGAAATGCGGTGTCGGCCACTGCGGCCATTGCCAGCTCGGACCGACATTTGTGTGCAAAGACGGACCGGTATACCGTTATGATGAAATTGATTATTTATTAGATATTCGGGAAGTATAATATGGCTAAGAAACGTAAACCAAAACTTGCAGTCTGGAAATTCGCATCCTGTGACGGATGCCAGCTCAGTTTACTTGACTGTGAAGATGAACTCCTGGCGATAACCGATCACATAGAGATAGCATATTTTCCTGAAGCTACAAGAGCGGTTGTGAAGGGACCATATGATCTCTCTCTCGTCGAGGGATCCATCACAACACCGCACGATGCGGAACGTGTTCACCAAGTGCGCAGATCCTCAAAATTTTTAGTTACGATCGGCGCATGCGCTACTGCGGGTGGAATTCAGGCGTTGAGGAATTTTAAGGACGTTAATACATACATTACCGCTGTCTATCCGACTCCTCAATTTATCGAGACGCTGAATAAATCCACTCCGATTGCAGATCACGTTTTCGTCGATTTTCAGTTGCGTGGATGTCCGATTAGTAAGTTCCAGCTTCTTGAGTTATTCAATGCATACCTGAATGGGCGTAAACCAAATATTCCACAATACAGTGTGTGCATTGAGTGTAAACGAAAAGGAACCACCTGTGTAATGGTTGCACAGGGAATCCCCTGCCTTGGACCTGTTACACAAGCCGGCTGTGATGCAATCTGCCCGTCGTTTGAGCGGGGATGCTATGGTTGTTTTGGACCAAAGGAAACACCAAATACTCACTCGCTTGCCGAGCGATTTCATGTTTTGGGAGAAAAAGAGGACGATATCGTGCGCTTTTTCAGAGGGTATAATTCATATGCAGAGCCCTTCCAGCGAGAAAGTATTGCCCACGAGAAAAAGAGTCAAGTGTAACGCTCTAAATGATTGATGTTCAACAGGATATCGAATTGATATGAAGTCAAAAAAACAAACAAAGAAAAAGCAATCGCCCAAAAAAACTTCGGTAAAGACGATTAATGTAAAACACCTTGCCCGCGTCGAAGGTGAGGGTTCATTGTATGTAAGGATGAAGGGTAAGGAGATAACCGATCTTAAGTTTACAATTTTCGAGCCGCCGCGTTTTTTCGAGGCCTTTCTCCGGGGACGAAAATATTTCGAAATACCGGATATCACAGCGCGAATATGCGGTATTTGTCCGATAGCGTATCAGATGAGTGCTGCGCAGGCGATTGAACAGGCATTTGGCATCCAGGTCGATGAACAGATCCGGGAACTCCGGCGCTTGATTTATTGCGGCGAATGGATAGAAAGCCATGTGCTTCATATCTTCATGCTCCATGCTCCCGATTTTCTCTCGTATGAAGATTCTATTCAGATGGCAAAAGACCATCCCGAGATCGTGCAACAGGGATTACATATGAAAAAGATCGGTAATGCCCTCGTAACCGTAATCGGTGGAAGAGAAATTCATCCGGTAAGTCTTCGTGTCGGAGGATTTTACAGTTCCCCGTCAAAAAAATCGCTGACACAGATGCTGGATGATCTCAAGTGGACGCGCGATGCTGCTGAGAAAACCGTTGAATGGACGGCAACGCTTGACTACCCCGATTTTGAACGTGATTATGAATTTGTTGCAATGCATCATCCGGAACGATACGCTGTAATCGAAGGAAAGCTTATCTCAAATAAAGGACTGGATATCGATATTCAGGATTTTGAGGATCATTTTGTCGAAGTTCAGGTTGAGCATTCGCACGCACTTCATTCAGTTCACCGTGAACGTGGAGCATATAAGGTCGGTCCGCTTGCCCGTTTTGTATTAAATTACGATCAGCTCACTCCGGCCGCGAAGCAGGCAGCGCAGCACGCGGGTCTTGATACAAGCTGCAGAAATCCGTTTAAGAGCATTATCGCGCGTAGCGTTGAAACCTTATTTGCCTGTGAAGAAGCGATACGAATAATCGAAGAATACGAGGTACCTGAGCGTCCATACGTTGATGTGAATCCTGTCCCGTCTACCGGACACGGCTGCACCGAAGCACCACGCGGTTTACTCTATCACAAATACCGAATCGACGAAAAGGGGATCATATTAAATGCCAAGATTGTTCCTCCGACTGCTCAGAATCAAAAAACCATTGAGGACGATCTGCTGGCATATATCCCTGAACGATTACGGCTGCCACAGGATAAATTGACATGGCAATGTGAACAGGCAATTCGAAATTACGATCCTTGTATTTCATGTGCTACACATTTTCTGAATTTACACATTGAAAAAACCTGAGAAAATACTCGTTATCGGTATCGGCAATGAGTTCCGGGGAGATGATGCTGCCGGATTACTAGCGGCAGAGAAACTTCGCGAAAAAAATCTTGATCATTTGGTTATCCGCTTTAATAATCGGGACGGCAGTGCGTTGTTGATGTTGTGGGAAGGATTCGATAATGTTATTCTTATAGATGCAGTGTCTTCTGATTCAGAACCGGGAAGAATACATCATGTCGACCTCCTCGATAGCAGCTTCGAAGAAAAGCTCACCCGTACATCCGGACATAACTTCAGTATATTTGAAACGGTCAAGCTTGCCGGCTATGTTGATAAAGTCCCGTCGAACTTAAAATTATACGGCATTGAATCCAAAAATTTTACCATGGGTGAAAACCCATCAGAAGCTGTACTTACCGCTGTCGATAGAGTAGTTGAGCTGCTTAGTCGGTATAAAAACCAGGAACCGGTAATCTAAATTCCGGGGGTATCGTCCTATAGAACTTTCCTTGCAGTATATTGGTTTAGGTAGAAAATCTACATCATACGAATCCATAAAGATATATGAAACTCGGAAACCGTGGAGAAGGTTGGGTAATCCTTCAATTTTTTCTATTCGGCATATTATTATACACAACCCGCTATATTGTCACGGAATTCCCGCTATGGCTTCAATACTGCGGAGCAGTATTCCTTGCAATCGGCGGGTTCTTTGGTACCGGTGGTGTGATTAGTCTGGGAAGAAATTTAACACCTTTTCCGAAGCCCCGTGAATCCGGTTCGCTAGTTACCACCGGAATCTACAAATACGTTCGCCACCCCATCTATACCGGTTTGATATTCGGAACACTGGGTTGGTCGCTCATTATCAGTAATCTGTATGGCGTGATCGTCGTTGCAATATTATTTTTGTTTTTTGATGCAAAAACCCGTAGAGAAGAAAAATGGCTGGTGAAACGGCATCCGGAATATGAGCATTACAAACAACAGGTAAATAAACTTATTCCCTGGATTTATTAGCTATATAACAGTAAAATCCATGCTCAACTTCACACGGATGAGATTTTAAATTACATAATATTTTTTACCGGTATTGGCTGCATCAAAGTTTCCATTGAATCTGCTCAATAATTTTCATATCTTTAATATTCTTTACTATTTATAAATACACAGATTAAACAGAGGAACCATACGGAATGCGAAAAATAACGTTGATACCCGGTGATGGAATCGGCCCCGACATTACCGAGGCGGCGGTACGGGTCATTGAAGCTACCGGAGTTGCTATCGAATGGGAGGAAGTTAAAGCCGGACTTTCAGCAATTGAGGAGTTTAAGGATCCCCTTCCCGAGCCGACCCTCGAATCGATTCGTAGCAATAGTGTCGCGCTTAAAGGACCGTTAACGACACCCGTTGGATCGGGTTTTCGAAGTGTTAATGTCGCATTGCGAAAAGAATTCGATCTTTATGTGAATCTGCGTCCCGCGAAATCATTCGAAGGGTTGAAAACGAGATATGATGATGTTGATCTAATAGTGTTCCGTGAAAACACAGAAGAGTTTTATGCAGGTATCGAACACTACATCGATCCTCAGCGAAGCGCTGCCGAGACAATCGGTGTGGTAACACGAAACGGCTCGGAGCGAATTTGCCGGTATGCATTTGAATATGCAAAGCAGCATGGCAGAAAAAAAGTTACGGTAGTGCATAAAGCCAATATATTAAAGTTTACCGGTGGACTGTTTCTCGAAGTCGCACAGAATGTCGCTGAAGAATTTCCTGAAATTGAATTTAATGATAAAATTATTGACAATATGGCAATGCAGATGGTGCTCAACCCGAATCAGTTTGATGTTATATTGACAACGAACTTATTCGGGGATATCCTGTCGGACCTTGCTTCTGGATTGGTCGGAGGACTCGGCCTTGCTCCCGGTGCAAATATTGGTTACAATGCAGCGATCTTTGAAGCAGTACACGGCAGCGCTCCTGATATTGCAGGCAAGAACATTGCGAATCCGTGTGCGGTTATACTGGCAGGAGCACAGATGCTCGATCATTTCGGGGAATTCGAAAAAGCAAAAAAAATTACCGATGCTGTAGCCGATGTGATCAAAGAGGGTAAACAAGTAACGCGCGATCTCAATCCTGATAAATATGTCGGCACGAAGGAGATGGGGCAGGCAATAGAGGAGAGGGTGAAAGGAGTATGAATTGTTAATCGTTAATTGTTATTGGTTGATTGTCCGTTACAGCAAATTTACAATTAACAAATAACAAATAACCATTAACTGCTTTTAAAAAATGAAGATAGGCAACATACATATTGAAAATGGTGTGCTGCTTGCACCGATGGAAGATGTATCCGATATTCCGTTCCGCTTGATCTGTAAACGGCTCGGCGCGGATATTATGTATACGGAATTCGTAAATTGCGAGGGACTTATACGTCAAAATGAGAAGACTCATCGAAAAATGATGTTCCTTGATGAAGAACGTCCGATGGCAATTCAGATATACGGCGGTGAAGTCTCTTCGATGGAAGGGGCTACAAAACTCGCCGAAGCAATGAGCCCGGATTTTATCGATATTAACTGCGGCTGCTGGGTGAAGAATGTTGCGATGCGCGGTGCCGGCGCCGGGTTGTTACGCGACCTTCAGAAGATGGAAAAAATTGCCCGCACGGTTGTAGGTGCAACAGAGTTGCCGGTTACATTAAAAACCCGGCTGGGCTGGGATGCGGAATCGATCCGTATTCTTGAGGTGGCGAAGATGTGTGAGGATGCAGGGATTCAGGCGCTTACCGTTCATTGCCGTACGCGTAAACAGGGGCACCGGGGTGATGTAGATTGGTCGTGGATCGGGCGGTTGAAGGAAACGGTTTCAATTCCTATTATTGCGAATGGAGACATCACAACACCTGAGCACGCAAAATATCTATTCCATAAAATGGGGGCAGATGCGGTTATGATTGGGCGGGGTGCAATAGAAAATCCCTGGATATTTGGCGAGATCAAGGAGTACCTTGCATCGGGTAAAATTCCGGAACCCGCAACACCCGTCCAGCGGATACAATTATGTATCGATCACCTTAATCTTGCTGTTGAATACAAAGGAGAGCGAAAAGGTGTGATCGAAATGCGAAAGCACTATTCCGGTTATCTGCGGGGTATGAAAAACGTCTCGAAAGTACGGGCTGAACTCATGCAATGGACCGAGCGTGAACCGGTAGTTGAACGGTTGTATGCATTTATGGAGGAACAATACGAGCGCGCCGGTTAAAAACTATCCACTTTTAAATTCTTGATTAATCCTGTGTTAAAAAAATCAGAACATACCGATTCAGTACACACGTTTGCATATTATATATCAGTTCTTTTAAATCCCACAACACTCGGGACAGTTGCGGTTATTGTATTCAGTCTTTTGTTCGGAAATTCGCCAACCAATAAATTGACTTTGTTTATCATATCATTCCTGTTTTGTGTTTTACTTCCTTTTCTCTATCTTGTTTACCTGAAATCAAACAAAGTTGTTGAATCGCTGGATGTTCCCATTCGAAATCAACGTACGGTACCATATCTTCTTGCATCAGTCAGTTATATTGCAGGCCTCGTTTTGCTTATCTGGTATGATGCTCCCTGGCCACTGGTGGCGTTAATGGTCTGTTATCTCGGGAACACGTTATTCATTGTTGGTGTCAATATGGTCTGGAAAATAAGTGCCCACGCTATGGGAGTAGGAGCGGTAGTTACAGGATTCGGCATCGCAATTTCTCCGGTGTATTTTTGGGCACTGGCATTGTTGCCGTTAGTCAGTTGGTCACGCATCAAGCTCGATATGCATTCACAAGGACAGGTTATTGCTGGATCGATTCTATCGGTTATACTTACCGCTGTACAATTTGAAATTGTGTTTCGGTTATATAACTGACAATCGATCGGGAAACAAAAATTACCATGCTAGAGCAAACTATTGTTTTTACCACACTTATTACAGCGCTCATACTTTTCATCTGGGGGAAATTGCGATTTGATATAGTTGCTCTCATAGCGCTTATCATCGTTACCATAACGGGTATCGTACCCGTTGAGGATGCTTTTATGGGATTCGGTCATCCGGCAGTTATTACGGTCGCAGCGGTTCTTGTTATTAGCCGGAGTATCTTCAATTCCGGACTTGCAGAAATCGTTTCAAAATGGTTCGAAAAATTAGGGAAGAGTGTTTTTCTTCAGGTTGCTGTATTAACCGGTTTCGTAACGCTTCTTTCCGGGTTTATGAACAATATCGGAGCGCTTGCGCTGCTCCTTCCCGTCGCACTCCAGGTTGCCCGAAAAACCGGCACCAATCCTTCATTATTGCTTATGCCCTTAGCATTCGGATCATTGCTTGGTGGCCTGATGACAATGATAGGTACACCGCCTAATATCATTGTCGCTATGATGCGTGCGGATGCTGTCGGTGAACCGTTCAGGATGTTCGATTTCACACCTGTCGGTGCAGGTGTTGCTGTTGCCGGTGTCTTTTTTATAGCATTGATAGGGTGGCGTTTCCTGCCGCACCGGAAAGGCACGACATCGCCCGAAGATCTTTTTCATATTGAAGATTATATAACGGAAGTAAAGATAACACCGGAATCGCCGCTTATCGATAAACAAATCCGCGGTTTACGATTTCCCACCGGTGTTGAGGTTAACATTATCGGCATTGTGCGTGCCGGACGAAAGATGGTTGCACGGGCAGGCTATGAACGGCTTCGTAAGAATGATAAGTTGATCGTTGAGGCAGATTCAGATAATCTCAAGGGATTTATCGATTGGGGTAAATTAAAATTAGCGGGCAGCAAAAAGATCGGACGTGAAAAATTAGGCAGTGATGAGATTGCCGTAATGGAGGCGGTTATAATGGAGGGATCCCCGATGATCCGCAACACTGCGATCGATCTGAATTTAAGAAACAGATTCGGGATCAATTTGCTGGCAGTTTCGAGGAAAGGGGAGCGGACAATTGAACAGCTTGGTAAAATAAAGTTTGCACCCGGTGATGTGCTGCTGCTTAACGGTCCTGTCGATAGTATTCACCAAACGCTCAAAGAATTGAGATGCCTGCCACTGGCAGAACGAAAACTCCGAATCGGTACCGAACGGCGGGTAGTAAAAGCAGGAGCAATTTTCGGAACGGCAATACTTACCGCCGCCGTTGGTCTTCTACCTGTACAGCTTGCATTTGTCATGGCCGCAGTTGTGATGGTTATAGTGAATCTCATCTCCCTGCGTGAACTGTATGAAAGCATAGACTGGCCAATAATAATTTTATTAGGTGCTATGATACCGGTAGGACAGGCACTTGAAACAAGCGGGGGAGCAGAAACCATTGCATCGCAGTTATTGGTTATTTCAGGACAAATGCCGCCTGTTGCAACGGTAGTCATTCTGCTCGTGGTCACTATGTTCCTGTCCGATATTATCAACAATGCAGCAGCGGCAGTGTTAATGTCGCCTATTGCGATTAATCTGGCGTATGCTATGGGAGCATCGGTTGATCCATTTCTAATATGTGTTGCATTGGGGGCATCCTGTGCTTTTCTCACACCTATTGGTCATCAGTCAAACACACTTGTGATGGGACCCGGCGGCTACCATTTCGGCGATTACTGGAGATTAGGGCTTCCGCTGGAGATTATAATCGTTCTTATCGGAGTACCGCTTATTATGCTATTTTGGCCGTTAGGTGTTTAAGAATTACAAATAAAGTAATCCCTTTCCATCTCTCCATATTGACTTCATGATTATTTTTCGATATACTGATTATAGTCAGCATATACACGTCTCCTCATCAAACCACTGATCGTACCATCGCACGATGAGGATACGACGACACTCAAAACCAAAAAAAAAGGAGGTGTCGTTATGGTCAAGCAGTATCCTTTAAAATTCCTGATTACAGTATCCATATCAATCGATTAAAAACGTACATAGTAAGTATTTTGTACTAACCTACACATCGTGAGGGGGGAAGTATAAATTTAAAGAGGAGGGTAATGATATGGATATTCCAACCAAGGAAAAGGTCGGTAAGCAATTACTTAAAGAAATTGATACGGTATTTCAGTATTATTTCCGCCAGACACTGGATGAAGTGATCACTGAATTACGTATTCGATGTATTATCGCCGGAAGAACAAACAATGCCGTCAATCTTATTTCCGAGATTCATAATTGCGGTGTTTTGAATACCAACTCTGAAACCCCTGTAAAATATCTGCGCAGAGCAATAGAGAGATTTGCCAGTGATTCATTTGGTTTATGCAGTCATTGTGGAGCATCAATTCCGGAGGATTGGTTACTCAGGAGTCCACTTGTTGAATATTGTTCACACTGTATGCTGCAAGCACGGCCTTCCTATGAAAAGCTGGATGTTCGGACAGATGAGCTGCACCAAACGTCTGCAGCCAGTTAACAGTATAACTGTGTACCGGAACCGCCGGAACCGTTTGTTAAAAATTTTCAAATATAGTATGACAATCTATGATTCTACAAGTGTATTATAACTCAAATTGAAGTGAGGAGGTTGATTATGAAGCTGCACGTCCTGGACAACGGGAAGCGATATGATGAGTTTCAGATAGGAGCATATGATTCGGTTAGTTTTTCACCTTCAACCGGTACACTGGTGTTATTTGAAAAAGATACCGGTGACGTGATATTAGAATGGATACGGGTCAAATCTATTGAGATGGAGATGGATACCAGTGGATGGAATCTCAGGATTCACAGAATTCCAGATCATCAATAATATCAAGGTAAGTATATGTGTCTAATAGACAGGGGAGATAATTTGGTTTTGTGAGTCTTACGATACGGTAGAAGTGGTTGGGGCAAGGGATGTGTGGCAGTGCAGTGCGTCCGGAGGGATTCGAACCCACGACCCGCTGATTAAGAGTCAGCTGCTCTGCCAACTGAGCTACGGACGCATTAAAAAGTACGAAATAATCGGTTATTCTCCAAAATTTCCGGATTTCTGTATAGGTAATTTCTGTTGCATTTGTATCTATTATTTAGATATATTAGTACTATACATTTAATATAAATGCTTACCATTCTACAGAATCTCACGCCCCCGTAGTAATTGGAAAGATAAACATGGGTATCTTTACTTTACAACGGAGGCTGAGTATGTTTACTCGTCTACTCATTCCAATGATTTTATGTTTCTGTCTGATAGTGGCGGCTTGTTTATCGCCGGTTGAACCGGTACGGGTGGAAGTACAGGAACTCACTTCACTCGAAAAGAATGTTATACAGGCAGGAAACGATTTCAGCCTTACATTGCTCAGGGAATTAAACAATCAGGAGAGAAGTGAAAATCTTTTCATATCACCGCTCAGTGTTTCAATTGCCCTCGGTATGACGTTAAACGGCGCAGCGGGGAAGACACGCGAGGCAATGACTGAGACACTCGAACTGCAAGGACTCTCCATTGAAGAAATCAACCAATCGTACCAATCCCTTATGTACTATTTAATGAATGTCGATCCGTCGGTGATCATTAAGATCGCAAACGCCATCTGGTACCGGCAGGGATTTTATGTCGAGCAGGATTTTCTCGATGTGAATAATAAATATTTCGATGCGGTTGTTGAGGAACTCAATTTTTATGATCCTAAAGCTGTCGATATCATCAACGGATGGATCAGCAATAATACAAACGGTTTGATAGAGGAAATGATCGAGGAGATCGATCCGGCGACCGTTATGTTTCTTATCAATGCGATTTATTTTAAAGGGATATGGAAGTATGAGTTTGATCCGGATGATACAATAGATGATTACTTCACCACGTACGATGGTGAAAAGAAGCCGGTCAGGATGATGCAACAGTCAGGGGGTTTTCATTATTATGCAAACGATCATTTCCGGGCGATAGATCTGCCATACGGTGAGGATGCATATAGTATGTCTATTTTTCTGCCGCACCGGGAGGTCGATATCGATGATTTCATTTCCACTATTTATATTGAAGGAGCGATTTATGAGATTCATAACGGTTTTGTTTGTAACCGGATTTTGATGAATAAGTCGGGATGTGATAGGTTAATTTTATGGAGGCAATCATGATAAAGATTTCAATTATTTACTTAATCGCAATTTCATTTCTTTTTACATCTTGCTGGTCACCGACCGAACCCGTTCCCCCTGTCGAGATGCGTGATCTGACGGTTGCGGAAAAAGAAGTTGTCGGTTCTGCAAATACGTTTGGGTTGCGTTTACTCGAAAAACTGAGTGAGGTGGAGGGACCCGGAGAAAACATCTTCATTTCACCGCTCAGCATCTCGATGGCGCTGGGAATGACGCTGAACGGTGCGAAAGAAAACACACTTGCAGAGATGAAAGATGTCCTCGGTTTTTCCGGACTCTCCATCGAAGAGATCAACGAGTCGTATCGTGGATTGCTGGATCTGTTGCCCCACATAGATCCGGACGTTGAAATGCTGATCGCAAACTCAATCTGGTACCGCGAAGGGTTTCCGGTTTTGGATGAATTTATTGGAATAAATAAAGAGTACTTCGATGCCGAAGTAGAAGGACTCGATTTCAGCGCACCCGATGCTTCTGATATCATGAATGATTGGGTAGAGCAGAAAACAAACGGACTGATTGACAGCATCGTACCGGATAACATCCATCCACTCACGATGATGTTCCTTATCAATGCTATGTATTTCAAAGGTAACTGGACGCTCCCGTTCGACGAGGATGATACCCACGATGCCGAATTCAGACTCACCGATGGATCGACCGTCGATGTGAAGATGATGAGGCAGGAATCCGAATACCGCTACCATCAGTCGTCTGATTTCAGCATTATCGATATTCCGTACGGTGATGAGTACTACAGTATGACGGTGGTTTTACCGCCTGAAGGTGTTTCTATTTATGAATTCATCGCTTCAATGAATAGTAATTCCTGGGAGTCATGGTTGGCGGCATTACCGGATGAAGGAAGAGAAATAAATTTATATCTCCCCCGTTTCACGCTTGAATATGAAAAATCGTTGCCGGAAATCCTTGAAGCAATGGGGATGGTCGATGCATTCGATGCAGATTATGCGGATTTTACGGGTATGTATGATAAAATGAAGGAATACAGAAATTTATTCATTGCCGATGTAATGCATAAAACGTTCGTGGATGTCAACGAAGAGGGAACGGAAGCGGCAGCGGCTACGTCTGTAGAGATGAGGCTCGACTCAGCCCCGCCGTCATTTAGGGTCGACAGGCCGTTTTTGATGGCGATACGTGAGCGGTCTTCTGATGCGATATTGTTTATCGGAAAAATTGTGAATCCGGAAGGTTGATACAAAATAATGATATGACAAAATTATTATTTTTGATATTTTTATTCGTGTTGGTAAGTTGCCAGAGTCCGGTCGAGTACCAACCGGTAAATGAATACGTTTATTTTAATTCCTTCGAATCGCCGCAGGATACCACGGGTTGGTGGGGATATGCAGGTATGGCTCTGTATGACGATGCCGCACCGGGCGGCGGATCTAAATCATTACATGTAAGCGGTGGATGTATATATCCGCATGCCGTATATGATTTAGGTCCAATGCCGGGAGAGATAACGTTATCGGTCGAAGCGTGGGGTAAAGCATTACAGCACGCAGGGGGCGTGGCGATTGTGAAAGATTTTATGGATAGTGAAAATTATCAAAGTATTGGATTTACAGTCGATCAACCTGAGTGGACATTCTACAAATCTGATGAAGTGTTAGTTGTTGAAAAAGGAGAAAATCTTTCTATACATATAAATGCGGGTGGATTTGTCCCCGCTGCGATATTGGTTGATTTGTTGACTATACGTGAAATAAAATGAATAAGGAGGGAATATGGGGAAACTAATTTTGACGACGTGTCTTCTTATCGCGTTTCTCATTGCGTCATGCTGGACTCCCATGGAGCCGATAAAAGAAACTAAAGAGACTATTGAGATGCGCGAACTGACGCCTTCGGAGAAGGAAGTAACGGGTGCGGCGAATACCTTCGGTATCAATTT
>PWXV01000068.1 GCA_003568415.1 Ignavibacteriales bacterium | reverse complement strand
TTATTCTGAACACCAATGATTGCATATTTGTCATCAATCCGTTATAATAGTACTAAAATTCCTGGTGTATAATGAATTACTCCCGATTGAAATTTATATAAATGACGTCAAATATTCCCCTCAGTCCTGTCGAATACATTTTTACCGGCGTCCGTTCACAGCCAATCACATTAGCGTTTTATTATCCGGAAAAAATCGATGATACTTTATTAAAAGCGAAGCTCGATACAATCAGCGAACAGTTCTCTCCACTCCGGTCGAAACTGAAAAGTGTATCGGGCACAAATCTTGAACTTGAGATTACTCATGATGAAATACCTTTCGAAGTCAGCAAGTCTTCAAAGAAATTTGATGGTAATGACCCGATAACCGATTACATCGAACCGGTCAAAACATTTGAGAACGAACCGCTTACGAGAATAACAATCACCCACACTCCCGGCAGAACGGGTTCGGTGCTTGCAGTCAGCATTTCACATGCGCTGGTTGACGGATTCAGCTTTTTTCATTTTCTTTCGAGCTGGGCGCGTGCAACCCGCAACGAACGGTATTTACCGCCTCATATACCGCGGGATGTATTCACCCCCTATTTGAGAAATGATGTGCATAATAAAATTGATCAGACTCAAATAGTAGAGTCAGCCGGTTTATTTTTAGATTCAAAGCGTGAGCCTGCAAATACCGATCTCATCCGTACCGAGCGCCGGATAATACAAAACGATTTAATCCAAAAAACAATCGATGAAATTAAGCATTCGCATGATATCAATGTCAGTAAGAACGATATCGTAACTGCCCTGTTATGGAAGGAATATCTTCCTCGCTGGACGGATGCACATGACGATGATTCTGTTTTTATAACATGTCCGTTCGATTTCCGGCGGGTGTTGAGTGGATTTCCAAAAAATTATTTCGGATGTGCGCTCGCTTTTGCTACTGCAAAAACATCGTTGAATCAGCTTAAGCGTTCATCGATCGGTGACATTGCTGTATTAATTAAAAAAGCAGTTAACGATATGAAGGAAGAACACCTACAACGGTCATTAACAACATTGGAAAATTTCCGTCAACAGTACGGCCTGGAGGCAACAGAACGTATCCATCTGCGGCATCCCCGCAACGGAATGATCGTAACCAATTTATCCCGCATGCCGCTTCAGGAGCTCGATTTTGGTTCCGGCAGTCCCGAATCGTTTATCGCGTATAATGAAATTGAACAAAGTGCGGCAATATTTCCTCATCCGGACGGATTGGAGGTGTATGTTGCCCATCCATTGCAATAATCTAAGTTATCAGCGAAATACGTTGTTTTTTTCCCTGAATTACAATACATTTTAATAACGTAAATTTTAACCAACCGCGAAACACTAATGCTGAATGAAGGAGAATCCAATGGACAAGAAGACGCTTATCGATAATTTAAACAAAGACCTTGAGGGTGAACTCGGCGCGATTATACAGTATATCACCTACGCAGCAAAAGCAACGGGACCGTACCGGCCGCAGCTCGCACAATTTTTTCTGGCCGAAGTTGCCGACGAACAGGGGCACGCTCAATATTTAGCAAACAAGATCGTCGCACTTGGCGGTGAGCCGGCAACTACTCCCCGCCCGGTTCCGCCGGCCAAAACTAACCAGGAAATGCTTGAAGCCGTCCTCGCGGCCGAGCGGCAGGCAACCAAAGACTATACGGAGCGGGCAAAAGAAGCCGAAGAATTCGGCGATAAAGGATTAATGGTGCAGCTTGAGGATATGGTTCGTGATGAAAGCGGGCATTCCGAAGAGACCGAGCGAATTCTACGGGACTGGCCAATCTAATCAGTTACTCGTATACTATACATTACCGTGAATACCGGGGAGAGTTGCATATCATCACCTCTCCCCGTTTATATGTTCCTGCCTCTTATATTCATGAAACTTGCCTTTCATAATAATTTACAATAATTTTAGGTAGCGGAGAGGAGAAGACGTAACAAACATATACAATTATAAGTACCTTGTTGGTTATTTCGCTATACAATAAGCGAAAATTTTCATACAAAATGATTTTATGACAAAATAATTTTGTCATAAGCCCGGGAACTACCGGAGTTTGTTTATGATTTTGGTTGTAACTGCCCGCCGTCTTTTTGGAAGGGCTATGCCACGTTGGTATATAAGGCACTAATTTCTCCCGATCTGATCCAGAATCGTAATGATTAAAGGTACCCTCCTATGGAAAAGAATCCTGAACAGCACAAAAAAACTACCGGAGAAAATGTTGCTGACTCCTGGTTTCGTACTATACTTTACAGTATCGGCGATGCGGTAATTACGGCAGATAATAACGGGTGTATTTTACAGATGAATCACATCGCTGAAGACTTGACGGGCTGGAGCGAATCAGAAGCCGCAGGTCGCACTATAGAAGAGGTGTTTCGTATTATAAATGAGGAAACCTGTGAACCCGTCGATATTCCGATACGAAAAGTGCTTGAAGAAGGAGCAAGTGTCGGACTTGCAAACAACACCCTGCTCATTTCAAAAGACGGAAGAGAAATACCGATTGCCGATAGTGGTGCTCCCATTCGTCAAAAAGATGGAAGCGTATCAGGAGTAGTACTTGTCTTCAGGGATCAATCGGTTGAACGTGAAGCGAAACGAAAACTACGTGAAAGCGAACGTAAACTGGCTACACTCATGGATAATCTTCCCGGGATGTCATACCGGTGCCGTATCGATCGACGGTGGACTATGGAATATGTGAGCAATGGATGTCAGGAATTGACCGGCTATATTCCCGGGGAATTGATCGACAACAAATACATATCTTTTAATGAAGTTATTCATCCTGATTACAGGGAATATGTATGGAACACCTGGCAGGAGACTCTTAAACAAAAGAAAAAATATCAGGGTGAATATCCGATTATAACCAAAGACGGATCGTTCAAATGGGTCTGGGAACAGGGGCAGGGTATTGCAGCGGATAATGGTGAGCTGGTAGCGATAGAAGGTTTTATAACCGACATTACAGAAAAGAAAAATGCCGAAACTGCATTAGAAGAATCACAAAAAATGCTTGCAAGCATTCTCGATACTATACCCGTGCGCGTCTTCTGGAAAGATATAAACGGTCAATACCTGGGATGCAATAAACCATTTGCCCTTGATGCAGGTTTATCGGCACCGGACGATCTCATAGGTAAGGATGACTATCAAATGGGATGGATCGAACAGGCAGAGTTATACCGTGCTGACGACCGTGCAGTCATTGAAAGTGAACAACCAAAAATTGGTTACGAGGAACCGCAAACTAAACCGGACGGCGGACAACGCTGGCTGCGCACAAGTAAAGTTCCCATTCGAAACAGTAATGGAGATGTAGTGGGAGTTCTCGGGACGTATGAAGATATCACAGAAGCAAAACGTGCCGGAGAATTATTGCACCAATCGGAATCCCTCTTCCGGACTGTCTGGGAACAAGCACTCGACGGTATGCGTCTCACCGACGGAGACGGTGTAATACAAAAAGTAAACAATGCGTTTTGCCGGATTGTCGGTCTGTCAAGAGAAGAACTCGAAGGTAAACCGCTCTCTGTTATATATGGTGAAGAACGCGGTAAACATATACTGCATCAGCACCGAACCCGGTTTAAGACACAGACTATTATTCCCCACTTAGAAAAAGAATTTACCCTATGGAACGGTAAAAAAGTATGGTTTGAAGTATCAAATTCATACTTCATACCGGATGGAGGAAAACCGGTTCTCCTCGGGGTTTTCAGGGACATAACTTCCCGCGTGAATGCCGAGAATGCCCTCCGTGAATCTGAGGAGAAATACCGGTCACTATTTGAGGAATCCAAAGATACAGTATATATCACAACGCCGGATGGGAAAATACTCGATATTAATCCTGCAGGAGTAGAAATCTTCGGTTATACATCAAAGGAAGAATTACTGCATGTTGATATTGCCCATGATCTTTATCTGAATCCGGATGATCGTGATGAATATATAGGTAAGCTTCATAGAGAAGGTTATGTAAAAGATTATGAAATTACCTTAAAACAAAAAAATGGGGGCACATTTACAGTTTTGGAGACAGCAACGGTTGTACGCGATACTCATGGAACGCCGGTTCAATATCGCGGCATTCTTCGCGATATCACAAAGCAACGTATCCTTGAGGAACAACTTCGTCAGATACAGAAATTCGAAAGTATCGGTACTCTTGCGGGCGGTATTGCACACG
>PWXV01000094.1 GCA_003568415.1 Ignavibacteriales bacterium | reverse complement strand
TCAAATTCATCGACGATCGCCTGGAGCGTTGCTTTACGTGAGAAGCGTCCGCACATGGTTGAATACCGAATTTTTGTTGTAAACTTGCCTGTCACTTCCGGTGTAATGCATGCCTATACTTTTTGAAAATTATATACAATCACGAATTTATCACTAACCTGCAGAAATCTTCGATGCCGATATTCCCGCCGCTAATAATTGCACACACTCTTTTATCTTTAAACCGTTCGTTATGAACTCTGATAGCGGCGGATGCTACCGCACCGGTCGGTTCAACGACGGTTTTCATCCGCTCGAAGAAAAATCGCATCATTGCTACAACGTCATCATCTGATACCGTGAGCATATCATCGACAAACCGCAATAGCATTTCAAAATTTATCGTACCGAGGGACAGATTTCTCATACCGTCGGCAATTGTATTAGTTGATTCATAGCGTACCAATTTCTTTTGCCTGAACGATTGATTTGCATCGTCCGCACCGGCAGTTTCAACTCCTATTACTTTTACCGATGGTAGTTTAGATTTTATTGCAAGTGCACACCCCGATATTAGTCCGCCGCCGCCAACCGGAATTAAAACATACTCAACATCGGGGATTTGTTCAACAATTTCAAGTCCGCACGTGCCCTGTCCGGCGATTATGAATGGATCTTCATACGGCGGAATTACCGTGTATCCATATTGTTTGCGCAATTCCATAGCCCGTTGGTAACGGTCTTCGGATGTCGTTCCGGCGGTAATTATCTCAGCGCCATATCCTTGAGCAGCGTTTTTTTTAGAAATACGGGCATCTTCAGGCATTACGACCACACATTGAATATTTTCAAGGCGGGCGGCAAGTGCAGTTGCCTGTCCATGATTACCGGAACTGAACGTTATCACTCCTCGCGATTTCTCTTCATCGCTTAACGATCTGATTTTATTCAAGGCACCCCGTATTTTAAATGCACCGATACGCTGCAAATTTTCAGCTTTGAAAAAACTGCGGCTATTTGTTTCGTTGTTGAATGTTCGCGAGTGGAGAACCGGTGTCTTGTGAATTCTGCCGCTAATACTGGCAGCAGCTTGCTGTATATCTTCAAATCTAGGTTTATCCGGTTGCATATAAAAATATAGGGAAATGTTTGCTATATTGAAAGTAGATCTGTAATGACCTATCTTATTGTATTGCTTATGATTTATAAACCACGAAATAATGAATCCACTAATAAATAGCATGGTACAGTTATGAAGATATTTGTTTTGTCACTTATTTTCTTTACGCTATCATCGGTTGGTTATGCTCAGACTCCCGAGCACAAGCACCCCACCGTGCAGGAAATAGTTGATGAAATATCAGAGGATAACATCCAGCGAATCGTGGAGCGGTTAGTTGCTTTTCACACCCGTCACACGCTGTCCGACACAACCGATCCCTATGTTGGAATAGGAGCAGCCCGTAGATGGATTAAACGGGAATTTGAGGATTACAGTCGCTATTCCGGAGGACGGCTGCAGGTTGCATACCACAGGTTTATTGCTGAACCACAGCCGCGTATTCCCGAGCCCACCGAAATCGTCAATGTCGTAGCGACATTACCCGGCACATTGGAAGATGATGATGAACGGGTATACGTTATCAGCGGTCACTACGATTCCCGCGTGTCGGATATAATGGATGCGGAGAGCTTTGCACCGGGAGCTAACGACGATGCAACGGGTACGGCAGTTGTCATGGAACTTGCCCGGGTGATGAGCAATTATGAATTCGATGCCACGATAGTGTTTATGGCTGTCGCCGGCGAGGAACAGGGACTCGTCGGTGCGCGGCAATGGGCGGCGGATGCCTACCGGGATGAAATGAATATTCACGGAATGATCACAAATGATATTGTGGGAAATATATTCGGTGGCAACGATGTCGTCGATAATACGCGAATGCGGGTGTTTTCAGAAGGGGTTAATCCGAATGCTACCGATGAGGAACTTCGACAGATTGTAGCAACAGGTGGTGAAAATGATAGTCCGTCGCGTCAACTTGCGCGCTATGTTCATGAAATCGGACCGCTTTATACCACCAACTTTGATGTAGAAATGATCTATCGTCGTGACCGCTATTTACGTGGCGGTGATCACATACCATTTAACGAACTCGGTTACCCTGCGATCAGATTTACCGAGATGTATGAGAACTATAACTGGCAGCATCAGGATGTAAGAATTGAGGAGGGAATTCAATACGGTGATTTACCTGAGTTTGTCGACTATGAATACACAACTAATGTTGCGCGCATCAATGCCGCTGTTTTGGCAAGCTTATCGCTGGCACCACCACCACCGACAAACGTGGGAATTGATGTCAGCCGTCTCGAACACGATACAACATTGCGATGGGAGCATGACGGATCAGGTAATTTGAGTGGGTTTTATATTTGTATTCGGGAAACCACTGCTTCGCAGTGGCAGCGGAAATTATTTGTACGTGAATCCGGCGTCAAATTTAATGGTGAATACAGCTATACTGTAAAAGGTATATCTAAGGATAATTATTTTTTCGGCATCCAGGCAGTCGGCGATAATGGATTGCACAGTGTTACAATGTTTCCTGTTCCGGTTCGGTAGGGAGTTCCGGTAATTTTTTTCGCTGGAAGAATTTCCCTATCGCAAAGAGAAGCGTCAGCCCAATGAGAGGGAGGACTGTTTCCATCTGGATTACATCTGATAGATCATCGGCTGTGGCAGCATGGTGAATGGCTGAAGTATAAAGATATCCTTTTGCAGTAAACCCGATAATCGTTGAAACTATAAAGCGTGGCATAGGTACACGCAGGATTCCCGATCCGTAATTAATGACAGAGTGGGGGAAGTTTGGGAGTGTTCGTATTGCACTCAAAGTTGCAAAATCACTATGGTTGCGTATAACCGAAAAAAAACGGGACTTTTTAATTCGATCAGCCGGACCTTTTGACATACTGCGTGAAAAATAATATGCCATCACCGAGCCCGCTACTCCACCTATGACAACGATAGTGGTTGCATAGAGGGGGGTAAACAGTAAACCCGCTACCCAGTACATGCTCGAACCGGGCATGGCGAACATATACAGCACTGCTTTTACAATAATCACCAGTGGCGGAAACCACCACGTGTGTGCATATTTTTCACCTACTTCAAGTAACCGATACCAGTCTAGAATTCCCAGTTGATGCAATACAATACCAGTTACGATAATTGCGACCAGTATGAGAAGTTTATAAGGCGGTTTTTTCTTTTCTAACAATACTTCTGACATAGCGGAATTAATATAATAAAAATACTTTGAAATGTCTGCATGTTACTGATAAATCTAAAGTTATAAAAAGCTGTGAGTTGGTCACTTTCTTGACACTCCTGACATATTTTCGTATCTTTTTTAATGAATCTTTGATAAATTACCACTATAGAACTTAGAGGAGTGAAATTTCATGAATCGTTCATATAAAACACTGCTGATTATCGTGCTGGTCGGCGCGCTCGGGGTATTCAGCTTTCATTGTGCCTCACCGGAAATGACCAGTGCTCGCTTATATGTGCAGCAGGAACAATGGAATGAAGCGCTTTCGGCTCTGGAGAGTGAGCTTGAGCATAATCCTGACAATGCCGAAGCCTGGTATTTAAAAGGCCGTGTTCATAGCGAATTGGGAAATTTTGATGAAATGCTGGAAGCATTTGAATCTTCCCTCGAATTTTCAGATGATTATAAACAAGAAATAGAGGAAATTCGCTTCAATAATTGGGTCGCATTTATAAACGCTGGTATCGAGGAATATAATTTAGGTCAGGAAGATCCGGATAATTATCGCACAGCGATCGAGCTTTTTGAATTAGCTTCAAAAATGGAACCCGACAGCACGGTAGCATATAAGAACTGGGGTTTTGCACACCTGATCCTTGGTGAAATGGAAGAAGCAATTGAACCATTTAAGGAAACACTTAAACGTGAGGATGATCCTGAGATTGCAAAATATACCGGACAAATTTATTTCGATAAAGGATATGATATCTGGAATCGACACTATGGCGAAGATATGGACCCGGAATTGAGAGAAGAGATGGAGGAGCATCTTGAAGAGGCAATCCGGTATCTGCGAAAATCTATGGAATGGGATCCTGACGATGGAGAAGTTGTTGCAACGCTCTCAAACGCGTATATCGTTCTGGATAGACAAGAGGAGGCAAAAGAAATTTTCAGAGCCGGTATTGAGACCGATCCGGATAATAAAATCTATTACTATAATCTTGGGGTTCTCGAACTTGAAGAGGATAATTTCGAAACGGCTATAGATCTTTTTGAATCGGCCGTAGAGCTGGATCCGGAGTATCACGATGCCTATTACAATATGGGAGTTGCATATGTAAATTGGGGCGTTGAACTTCGCGAGAAAGCTGTTCAGGAAGATGACGAAGATAAAACCTATAGAGAGAAATTTGAAGCAGCCGTACCGCATCTTGAACGAGTCGTAGATGTGCGCCCGGATGATGCCGAGCTGTTTGAGACTTTAGGCCGGCTGTATGCAAATCTTGATCGAGTTGAGGAAGCGGAAGCAGCATTTGAACGTGCTGATGAGTTACGAGGTGGAGGCGGTGGACAGTAAGCAAAAGCCGTATTTCCAAGTAAGTTCATAATTTGTAAATGCCCATCTCATCGTGAGTATGGGCATTTATTTTTTAAGATTAATATCAAGGGAGATGTACAACTATGGAAGATAAAAAATCAACCTTCCCGAAAGGTCAACAAATCAATATTGAACTCGGTGAAAAAGAAGCTGAAGGTGTATATTCAAATCTTGCGATCATCACGCATTCAAATGCAGAGTTTGTTATTGACTTCACTCGTGTAATGCCCGGAGTGAAAAAAGCAAAAGTGCAATCAAGGGTTATTATGACTCCTCAGCACGCCAAACTTTTACTCAATGCATTGAAGGATAACATCGAGAAGTTTGAAAAACGCCACGGTGAAATTAAATCGCAGGGAGGTTCTTCAGGTTCAGCTGATTCATTTGGATTTCAGCCGCCCACCGGAAAAGATGAAAAAGTACATTAAATAGTGTAGAATCTACAATTTACTAGATTGGCTATCGATCCCGGACAAACCTCTGAACCTTCATACGTGCTCACCATCACACAGGATAGGTGAGCTGTCGCACATTACTATCATCTCAATTTCATAAAATGTGCCGGTGATGTACATACTATGTTCATTACACCGGCACCATACCGTTAAAATTACTTCCATATAGTATTTTTTAAGAGACAAGCTGAAGCATATCTGACATATGGATGTTATTGCTCATTCATAAACTATCCATCGCGTAAAAACCCGTAAAAAATGCTCATTCTTATGGCATATTATTTGTTAGATAATAGAATGAAATAATTATTCTAATATACCATTGGTTTAAAACCGTGAAGAAAATAATTTCTATAAGTATTATAGTAGTAGGTGTTTTGTTCTCGTGGCAGTGTATTGATCCACCGGCTGAACCGATTCCGCCGACGTGGGACACGGATATTAGTTTACCGCTTGCAAACCGCGTGTATCTACTTGAAGAGTTAGTCGAGAAAAATCCTGATTTACTTGGTGTTGATGAATATGGGGTACTCGTTTACTCATTCTCCGATACGGTCGACAATACACCCTTTGGCGATCTGATTCGGTTGTCTCCCGAGCGGGCAGATTTTTCATTCGATGTCGGTAGTTATACCCTGAGACCCGATGATGTGGAGTTTGAGGTAAGTGTGGCTGATTATCTTGAAGTTGAGCATCCCTATGAAGGCCCGTCGCCGGGTGTAGCCCCTGTATATTTGACCGGAGATATACCTGAAGTGGAGAGTATAAAGTATATGATCATTGAATCAGGAGAAGCCCGTTTAACGATGCGGAATGAAACCGGAATGCCGGTTGAAATCGAAGATGGGCTTCGAATTCGCAACAGCGATGATGGTTCGGAGGTTGCACATTTTCATTACGAAGGAATCATTGAACCGGAAGAAACGGTGACATCTGCCGTAGACCTTGAAGATATCCGGGTTTATCGTGATATGGAATATAGTTTTGAGTTTTCCAGTCCATCGTCCGATTATGTTGAAATTCCCGACGACCCTGTACTATCATTCACGTTAGGCTTTGATGATCTCGAAGTTAGTGAAGCCGAAGCCCGGATTCCCGGACAAGAACTGGCAGGATCTTTCAATGGCGAGATTGTGATAGATGATTCAACATTCATAACTGAGGCCTGGTTTTCTCAAGGTATACTGAATTTTACGATAGAAAACTCGATCGATCTGGATATACCTTTTACGATATCTATACCCGATTTACGATCCCGTGATAATCCATCACAGACCTATAGTATATCCCGTACCGTTCCCCGTGGCTCTGAAGATGCTTTCTCGATATCTTTGCAGGAATGGATGATACAAACATCTACAGTAACGAACTCACTATCGTATACCGTTCGGCTCGGTACGATCGAAGAGACAGGTGATTTCAGGACATTCAATGCAGCGGATCAATTGAACGGTACGATCAACCAAAATGAATCATCCGGAGATGAACTTATTGTAGAACAAATTGAAGGAATTATCGCACCGACAGAATATGCAGTCTTCGAACGAGTTAACCTTAATATCGGCGAGGCAGCGGATTATTTCGAGGGTGATATTACCTTCAGCGATGTTCGACTTAATCTTGACTTATTCTTTGATGGTGGATACGATGCGTTAGCGGATATATATATTATCGGAGAGAATAAGGATGGTGTCCGGGATTCACTAATGATTCCTGATGATCAACGACTTATCGTTGCACAGGATCCGTCAACGATTATACTTGATGAGTCGAACAGCACTATTGCTGAATTCCTAAGTACGTTTACCCCAAATTTACCCGATGAACTCATTATTACCGGTAATTTACTCGTTAATCCTTTGTATGAGCCGGGATACATAGATGTTACTAATAAACTACAAACATCCATTCATTTTGATGTTCCATTTGATATCGGTATCCGGGATGGAATCGTCAGTGATACACTTGCAATAGGAGAGGCTGATGATGACATCGACCGGGATATATTCGATTATATAAATCACGGCCGGATGTATTTTGAAACTGACAACGGAATACCGGCCGGGATGGATTTGAGAATTCAGCTTCTCAACGGTGAAGGTGCGGTATTACGGGCATTTCCGCTGGAAGGGAAACCTGCCATTGCTATTAAGTCGGCTCCTGTAAATTCTGTCGGTTTTGTAAATGGTACAAGCGGTAAAGATGTTCGAACCCTTGAACTGACCCGGGATGATATTCAAATGCTGCGCCAGGCAGATAAAAGTGAACTGCTTCTAGGTATTAATACAAACAATGAACGTGAAACCGTTAAGTTTACCTCACAGGATTCGATACGCATAAAGATATATGCGACGTTTAATGTGCGTGCGGATTTCAATTAATAAATATATTTCGATTGTAACATGAGAATAAAATTTACTTACAGTATTACTCTGCTATTGCTCTTGATGGCAATAGTACCATATCGTATGGAGGCGGGCAACGATCGAACCAGTGCACGTCTTGTCGGTCTTGCACGGGCAAATACTGCTGTTGCGCGGGGGATTGATGCAGTTGGTGTAAATCCGGCATTGCTTTCACTTCCACATACGTCAAAATTTGAAGTTAGCGTATTGCCTGCCGGTGTACTGCTCGGTTCAAACTTTATGGATTATAGTATGTATAATACCTATTTTACAGGAGTGAACGATCCGGTGACGGGTGAACGGGTTGCAAAACATCTATCGCCCCAGGATAAACAGGATATACTTGATTCGTTTCCCGGTAACCACGGCACGATCCAGGGAGATGCCCAGATTCTCTGGTTTGGAGTATCGTTTAGAGCTCCCCGATTCGGCGGAATTGCCCTGACGGTATCCGACCGTGTAGCGATGAACCTCACTCTCCCGGGCGATTATCTGAAAATGTTGTTAGAGGGTTTTTCAGAATTCGGTTCGACATATGATTTCAGCGGTACCGATGCACAATCATGGTGGACACGCCAGTTTGCAATAGCTTACGCTTCACCTCGATTGCGGCTTGTAGAGTTTCTCCCATGGATATCGTTTGGCGGTGGAATAAAATATCTCCAGGGGTATGCGTATTTCGGGACGGAGGCGTATGACGGCTACATCTCAAACCTGGATTATGAAAATGGGTTTCTGCTTCGCGGTGAGATGAATATGGTTACCCGCCGTGCATCTGCTAACTTTATTTATGATCCTGATATGTATGAATTCAATCCGGTCGGACAACCCGCCGGAACAGGGTGGGGAGTCGATCTCGGCATCGCTGCCGGCATTTCGAACAACATCGTGGCGGGTATTAGCATAACCGATATCGGAAGTATTCGGTGGAAAGAAAATACGTACGGTTCATCGGCCGATTTAGTTGTTGAGGTAGACGATATAGTAAGTTCGGCTCAACAGGACAGTTTGCTTGATGCCTATACCGGTAAAGATGAAGCGATCGGATCGTTTTCTACTGCATTACCTTCCGCAATCCGTACAGGCGTGACGGTGCAGTTCTCACCAGAGCTACTGGTTGCAGCAGATTATACCCAGGGATTAAATAAGATGCCGGCAAATTCAACTACTCCACGGTTCGCGATTGGTGTGGAGTGGAGACCTGTCAACTTCTTACCGGTACGCACGGGAATGGCAGCGGGCGGATTCAATGGATTTACCTGGGCACTCGGTTTCGGTTTTAATTTTTCATTCTTCGATCTTGAAATTGCGACCGAAAACATCGGATTGCTTCTCTATCAAAATAAGAGCAAGCATGCCTCGGTAACCGTTGGCACGAAATTCCGGTTTTAAAGTATATACCTGCTTAAATCCCGGTCGGTCACGATGCTTGATAACTTCGCTTGTACCATAGCATCATCGATTGTTATCTTTTTGTCGGTGATGGCGTCAGGTGCATCGTATAGTATTTCTTCAAGTAAAGTTGTAAGAATGGTGTGTAACCGGCGCGCACCGATGTTTTCAACCTGCTCATTAACTTCCGTTGCAATACGTGCTATTTCTCGAATTCCCGAATCGGTAAATTCCAGTTTAATATTTTCGGTTTGCATTAATGCTGTATATTGTTTGATCAATGCATTTTGCGGTGTTGTAAGTATTTTGACAAAATCCTCTTCACCAAGACTTTTTAATTCCACACGAATAGGGAAGCGTCCCTGCAGTTCGGGTATCAAATCCGAAGGCTTCGATACGTGAAATGCACCCGATGCGATGAACAGTATGTGATCAGTTTTTACCATGCCGTATTTTGTTTGCACGGTAGATCCTTCTACGATCGGCAGGAGGTCGCGTTGTACACCTTCACGCGAAACATCCGGTCCGCCGCCTTTACCTTTTTCGCCGGACACCTTATCAATCTCATCGATGAAAATGATACCGGAGTTCTCGACACGTTCAATTGCTTCGCGGATAGCGGCATCGTGATCGATCAGTTTCTGGGCTTCTTCCTGTGTGAGAACGTCCTTTGCTTCGGCAACGGTCATCTTACGTTTTTTGTACTTCTTCGGCATAAGATTTCCGAAAATGTCCTGCAGGTTCATTCCCATTTCTTCCACACCCACCGGTCCGAATACCTGCATCATTGGTGAAGAATCGCTCGGAACATCCACTTCGATTACGCGTTCGTCCAGTTTACCGGCAAGCAGCCTTTCCCGGAATTTTTCCCGTGTTGTATGATGTTCTTCTTCTATTTTGGACTGCTGATTTTCGTCCGTTTGCGTTTGCTGCTGTTGACCATACTGTGATTTTTTCGGCGGTGGAATCAAGATGTCAAGAAGTCTTTCTTCCGCCATTTTTCTGGCTTTATCCTGTACTTCAACTGCCTTTTCTGCCTTGACCATAGTTACTGCCAGATCGGATATGTCACGTATCATAGAATCAACATCCCTGCCGACGTAACCTACCTCGGTAAATTTTGAGGCTTCGACTTTCAAGAATGGTGCCGCTGCCAGCCGGGCGAGACGCCGTGCAATTTCAGTTTTTCCGACTCCCGTCGGTCCGATCAAAATAATATTATTCGGTAAAATTTCATCTTTGATCTCATCGGTTACATTTTGACGTCTCCATCTGTTTCGCAAGGCGATGGCAACCGATTTTTTAGCGCTATCCTGTCCTATAATGTAGCGGTCAAGTTCTTTGACGATCTCCCGTGGTGTGAGTTCGCCTTGATCTCTGCGTTTAATAACATCAACGTGTTTTTTTACTGTTTCTGCAAGTTTTGACATAATATCCCTATAATTCCTCTACTGATAATTTTTCGTTTGTATAAATACATATTTCTGAAGATGCTCGTAACGATTCTTCAACGATCTCACGTGCCGATAGGTTCGTGTGTTTTACCAGCATCCGTGCTGCCGCGAGGGCAAAACTTCCGCCCGAACCGATGGCAATAATATTGTCATCCGGTTCTATTACGTCTCCCGTACCTGAGATGATGAGTGCGGTTTCCTGGTTGAGAACACAGAGCAATGCTTCGAGGCGTTGAAAGTATTTATCGGTTCGCCACTCGCGTGCAAGTTCAACAGCAGCCCGCTGGAGATTACCGCGGTATTGTTCAAGCTTACCCTCAAACCGTTCAAATAACGCAAATGCATCAGCCGACCCGCCGGCAAACCCGGCAAGAACGGTGTCGTTGTACATTCTTCGTACTTTAGTAGCTTTGTGCTTCATAACTGCGTTCCCCATCGTCACCTGACCGTCGCTTCCGAGCGCAGCTTTCCCATTATGTAGTATACCGATAACTGTTGTTGCGTGTATTTGGTTCTCCATAGTACTAAACTTTATATATTGTGATTATTAATGACGGACGGTTATAATTTTTTCCGGAGCCGTGCAACGGGTATGTGGAGTTGTTCTCTGTACTTTGCCACAGTGCGGCGCGCGATATTAATGCCACGCTCTCTGACCATTGCCGCGATCTTATCATCGCTGAACGGTTTGTTCGGGTCTTCACTCTCGATAATTTCTTTTATCAGTCGTTTAACATGTTTGTTGGATATTCCGTCGCCATTTTGTGTCTCTATCGATTCACTGAAGAAATATCGCAACTCATAGACGCCATAATCTGTTTGTACATATTTGCCGTTGACCACCCTGCTGATGGTAGATATGTCCATCTCTATTCGCTCTGCAACATCCTTATAGATCATCGGGCGGAGATGTTCTTCACCATGTTCGAAGAAATCGTATTGCAATTCAATAATTGCGCGCATTACTTTCAGCATTGTTTCGCGGCGCTGGTGAATAGAGTTAATAAACCATTTTGCAGCTTCGAATTTCTTTCTGATAAAATCACGCGTTTCACTGGATGCTGCATTGCGTTTTTTCCGCGAAATTATATCACGATAGCTTTTATTAATGCGGAGAGGAGGGACGCTGCGGTCATTAAGTGTTACCACAAATTCATCTTCAACTTTTTGTACAAGAAAATCCGGTGTTACATAATTTTGTGATTCATCAATGGTTCCTTCACCCGGTTTCGGGTTTAACCGTTTGATAATATCCAATGCTATCCGTAATTGCTCACGATCGATACCAAGTGATTTGATTATTTCATCGTAATGCTTTCGGGTGAATTCATCGTACAGTTTTTCTAAAATGACCTTTGCAATTTTTTTCTCTTCGGATTCCGTTTCAAGGACTTCTAACTGCACAAGCAGACATTCCTGCAGCGATCGTGAACCGATTCCCGGTGGATCGAGCCGCTGGATCTTATATAAAATCGTCTCTGCTTGTTGGAGCGTGAGGTCCCACTCATAGGTCAGATTCACATCATCAACGATACCCGACAGATCCCTGCGCAGGTAACCGTCTTCATCGATATTGCCGATTATTTCTTCGGCAAGTATATGTTCTTCAGTATCCAGGTGCAGCATTCCGAGTTGCTGGCGTAATTGCTCAACCATGCTTACTTTTGCAGGCTGAGGAAGTTCTTCGAAATCATCGTTTGAACTATATTGTGTTTTATAGCCGCTGGTATCGTCGTTAATAAAATCTTCGATCGAATAATCATTTTCGGTCGAATTGTTATCCTGAGCATTTTCTTCTGAAGATTCGGCGGCTGCAGTTTCTACTTGTTCCTGATTATCCTCTGCCTGTTCCTGTTCCAGTTCCTGTCCCTCTTCAAGGAGCGGATTTACCTCGAGTTCGGTTTTTATCCGTTGCTCAAGTGCAAGTACAGGTAATTGCAGCAACTCAAGATATTGAATTTGCTGTGGAGATAATTTTTGTAGTAATTTTTGTTGTTGAGAAATATTCAGCATAATACTGGTAGCAAATTAACGTTACCTATCTTCTCCGTTTACTTGAGTTAATAAATACAGATACCACTCGTCTCCGAACCGACGCCTGAGCGGTTCTTCCAGAAACATCACAAGCGGTATTGCATCCCGTTTCCCTTTCTTGACACCGGCACTACATTCGGCAATTTGTTCATAGCGCACCATCGTCGGTTTTCCGTTGGATATCCTTACCGGAAAAAGATGACACGATATCGGCTTTTTCCATGAAGTATATCCTTCTTCAAACGCACGTTCGAGACTGCATCGCGCAATACCATTTTGGTAGTAGACAAACACACAAGCTTTGTTATCGATGCATTTCGTTGTGTAGTCTCCGGTACTCCCCTCAAAAAATCCGTGCTCTTCAATATATGATAGGTGTTTCCTGTCGACATATTCCAGGGCAAAGGGCAGTGAATTGCTCATTGGTTCAATTTCCTCATCGAGCAGCGGAGCACCCCGTCCGCCCTCCAGTGTACAGCAAGCACCTTTACATTTTTCCAGATCGCAGCAAAAATATGCGTCTGTTACCGGATTTTGTACAATTGCTTCGCCAATAATAAACATACCTTTTAAATATAACAAATAATTCGGGAATAAAAAAGAATTGGCACACATTTTGTTACCGATGGCAAAACATCTTTCCCGCGAGCTGTTTTACGGCTCCCTTGAATTCCAGAGCGAGAAGGTGTACAAGTGTATCGGAGGTGGATAATCCAGCCTGCTCTGCAATTATATCGATATGGGTGGGTTGTTTTGAGAGTACATCAAATATTTTTTGCTCAAACATATTTAGTTCAAAGGTAGGGGGTGTTGATTGTGCGGCAACAATTTCTGATTGAATATATTTGAATCTTGAAGCAATCTCCTCCACAATATCCTCCGGTGAGATTACCAGCTTCGCTCTACCACCCTGAATAAGTTTATTGGTACCTCTGCTTTGTTTTTCGTAAATCGCTCCGGGTACTGCAAACACCTCCCGGTTGTGATCGAGTGCATACGATGCCGTTATCATTGCACCGCCGGTTTCGCTGCTTTCTATAATAACGGTACCAAGTGTCAAACCGCTGATGATTCTGTTTCGTTTTGGAAAGTTACCGGCATCAGGTTTGGTGCCGATGTGGTACTCCGAAAGTATTGCTCCGCGCTCTTTGATCTGACGGCTGAGCCGGACATTATCCTGCGGGTAAATGATATCTATACCCGAACCAATGACGGCGATAGTCCGACCGCCGGCCTGCAGTGCTGTTGTGTGTGCAACGGTATCGATACCGCGGGCCATACCGCTCACTATCGTAAGGCCGGCTTGAACGAGTGCAGTACATAGGTTTTCTGTTACCGATTTACCGTATTCCGTCGGTTCGCGTGTGCCGACAATCGCGATTGCATCGTGATCCGATTCTTCGACTGCTCCGAGCATATAGAGGTATGCGGGCGGATCGTATATTTGTTTAAGTGATGGTGGATATTCTGTATCGTTAATGGTGATGATATGTCCGTTTAATCGTTCGAGTCGATTAAGCATTGATGTGATAACCGTACCGTCGGAGGATTGATCGTAGCCGGCTATTGCTTGTGCAGTACGGGTATCGATGCCCGGAATGCGTTTAAGTTCGGCGGGGCTTGCCTCAAAGGCGTCCGCAGGATCTTTGAAATGTTCCAGTAGGGCACGAAGCCGTTGATTACCTACACCGGGTATAAAAGAAAGTGCAAGCAATGCTTTGTTATTCATCTGGCTCAATTCCCAATTTCTGATTACAATAATAATAATTAAGTAACCACATCTATATCATCGATAACGCCGACGATAACAGTATGAACCGGAATCTTATCATTAACCAGCACTTGCCGGGCTGAGGTCCCCTCGCTCATTAATAAGACTGTATCACCAACCCCTGCATCAACAACATCGACAGCGAGTATTTCCCGGCCGGATGGTTTTCGTTCCGGTGTGAGCGGTTGAACGATCAGGATTTTCTTCCCACGAAGTTCCTGGTTTTTCTGTGTCGCTACGTAGGTGCCTGTAACTTTTCCGATGGTCATAAGGTAATTCTTTACTATTCGGTATTGTTCATAACTTTTATTATCGCCGTTTTATACCTATCGACAATTGTCGAAGCCTCTTCGGCTGTGGGGGCTTCGGCAATGATCCGGATGATTGGTTCGGTGTTTGATTTTCTGAAGTGTACCCAGTAATCGGGATAATCGATCCTGATACCGTCGTCGGTAGTAACTGTACCGCTACCGTCTCCCGTTTCGGCGATAGATTCTAATAGAGCATCAGGGTCGGAATTGCCTATCTGTATTTTATCTTTTTTAATGGAATAGTCAGGTAGTGAAGCGCGAAGTTCCGATAGCGGTTTTCCGAATTCCAGCAAATACTGTAATAGTATCACGATCCCGACAATCGCATCCCGGCCGTAATGCACCTCCGGGTGAATTATTCCGCCACTGCCTTCACCACCGATCAGTGCCCGCTCCCTACGCATTCGTTTGGCAACATTGATCTCGCCTACCGGTGTGCGGATAACCGGCGTACCATACCGGCCGGCAATATCTTCGACTGCCCGGGTAGTTGAAAGATTCACAACAACAGGTCGATTCAAATCCGATGGTTCTGTATGAGATAGAACAAAACTCACAATAGTTGCAATTGAATATTCTTCACCGATAGGTTTTCCGTTCTCATCAATCAATACAAGACGATCGCCGTCGGGATCAACCGCGATACCCATATCGGCAGACTCATTTTTTACGGTTCCGGCAAGTTCAGTAAGATTTTCCGGAAGCGGCTCGGGGGTATGGGCAAACACACCGCTCACATCGCAATGTATTGGTATGACCTCGCAGCCGAGTCTTTCCAGTAATTTTGGAACAATAACGCCACCCGATGCATTAACGCAGTCCAGGACTACTTTAAATTTCCGTTTTCGTATGGATTCTACTTCGATATACTTCAATCCAAGTGCGGCTTCAATGTGTTTGTTAATAGCATCAGGTCTTGATGAGTGAGTACCTATAGAATCCCACGGTGCATATACCGGGTTATCGGTGAAATGATTTCGCAAAACGTTATTCTCTTCGGCATCCAGAAATATACCATCCGTGTTGAGAAATTTTAAGCCATTCCATTCCATCGGATTATGGCTTGCCGTGACGATCACACCGCCGGCGGCATCGGAATGTTCGGTCTCGAGCGCCACTGTTGGTGTGGGACAAATACCGATCGCACGAACATCACATCCTTTAGCGAGCAGGGTAGAGACTAAAATATTGGTCAATATCTTTCCGGTGATACGCCCGTCCCGGCCGACGACGATAGGTCCTTTGTCGCAAAATTCAGCAAATGCCTGTGCATAACGTACAACAACTTCCGGTGTAAGTGATGAACCGACAATTCCCCGTACACCGGAGATTGATTCCATAAGTGACATAATTTTTCTTTATATGTGTAGAATTGTCATCGGAAAATTTGTCTTTAAATTACAAAGACCGTAACCGATAATCAACAAACGCCTCCAAAATATTTTTACCTTGAATGTTAGTGCTAATTTGGTTAACTTATTAAGTTATAGTTAATACTTTGCTTAGCGGTAATTAATTATGCGATTGACAAGTGTAGAACGGAAAGAGTTGCTCAGAATTGCCCGTCTCGCAATCTGGAAACATCTTCAAAATGAGGAATTTTCCGTCGATAAAAACAGAATACAGGGAAATCTCTTTTTGAGGTGCGGTGCGTTTGTTACCATCCGTCTTAACGCTCAACTACGGGGATGTATCGGATATGTTGATTCTGACCATGCTCTGGCTGACACTATAGCTGAAATTGCGCTTAAAGCAGCCTCACAGGATCCGCGGTTTATGCCGGTGACGCAGGATGAATTTGATAATATCCTGATAGAAATTTCTGTGTTGTCGGAAATCAAAGAACTATCTGATTACTCACAAATAGAGATCGGGAAACACGGTTTATATCTTGAAGGTGAACATTATCGTGGATTGCTCTTGCCGCAGGTGGCGGTCGAGAGCAAGTGGGATCAATTAACATTTATCAAACAACTCGGTCGAAAAGCCGGAATCGTCGACTTTAATCCTGATTATCCGGATGTAAAAATATATACATTTACCGCCGAAGTTTTTGATGAATCAAATATTGACGCGACTGAATAGGATATGACTATGATGCGAAAAAGCGAATCGGTGAGACACCCTTCTGTTGCAGGTTTATTTTACCCCGGAAAAGCGTCTGCGTTAAAGCGGGACGTCGAAACGTATCTACACGATACACCGCTCAAAAAAGAAATTGCACGGGAAAAAATTAAAGCGGTAATTGTCCCACACGCAGGGTATGTGTATTCCGGGCAGACTGCTGCATATGTCTATAATGCAATCAAAGATAATACATACGATGCGGTTGTTGTTGTCGGACCGAGTCATAGAAAATACTTTAATGGTATTACCCTCTATCCGGGTGATGCATACCGGACACCCCTTGGCGATGTTTCAATCGATAAGGAGTTACGTGATGATATGATCGATGAAGATAAAAGTATTGTGTTATCGGATGAAGGTCATATTGAAGAACACTCGATAGAAGTGCAGTTACCGTTCTTACAATTGATTTTCGGGGACTTTCAGTTTGTGCCTGTTGTGATGGGAGATCAAAGCAGGACTTTTGTAGAAACCTTATCCCGTAAACTGGACGAGGTGTTTCATAAAAAGAAAGTGTTATTGATTGCGAGTACCGATCTGTCGCATTATTATCCGTATGAAAGTGCAGTAAATATCGATAAGGGAGTGCTCGAATCGGTAGAGCGATTCGATAACGATGAACTGATGAGACGGCTTGAACAGCGGCATGTAGAAGCCTGTGGCGGCGGACCAATGGTTTCTGTTATGGAGGCATCAAAACTACTCGGATGCACTCAATCGAACATTCTTCATTATTGCAATTCGGGAGATATTTCCGGAGATAAGAGTGCTGTGGTCGGCTACCTTGCAGCCACGATGAGTTAAAACGGCTGCCAAGATATCCAAATATTCGTTAATAATCATTTTGTCATGTAATTATTTTGTTTAGAAAATATGTCCAGAACACCCGCAAAACAAAAATCAATAGCAATTATTGGTACAGGCGCCGTTGGAACGGCGCTTGCTGTTTTATTACAGAATGCCGGATATTCCATCTCCGCATTGGCGGGACATAATCAGGAACGTACCG
>PWXV01000078.1 GCA_003568415.1 Ignavibacteriales bacterium | reverse complement strand
CCCCAGATCAGCTTATACAACCACCATCCGCCTATGAGGAACACAGCGAGAAGGAAATAGAGTATGTACTTTTTCACAGGTGTTTCCTTATTTTCTATATTTTGTGTATACGAAATTCTTATCTATCAGTTGCAATAAAAGCGGGAGTGTGGATCCCCGCCAAAAAGCGGCGGGACAGGCCCGCACTCCAGAGTATCACACATACAACGCACTCCCGAAATCCCGGCGGTGTTTTACGGTTACAGGATGCTCATCACCGAGAAGTTTAAATATTGCGATCACGGCTTTTCGCGAGCCGTCGTCATCGTAATAGCGTTCGTTCCGGATCACTTCAATGAATTTCGTCAATGCATCATCGTAGTCCTGTTTTTGTAATGATTCGATAGCACTACTATAGAGGGGCTTGACCTCGCTGTCGGCAAGTTTTCCGGGATCATTATACAGGGTGAACAATCTGCCGAATGTCTTAACCGAAGATGCGAGATCGAAGTGTTCCGAGTGCTCTTCAATTTCACCGGCAAGTTTCACCGCACGGACGGGATCGGAATAGAGAATAGTTTTTGCAAGCAGGACACGGGCTTTCTCGTTTGAGGGATCGTTTGCTACGATCTCCTCAAGTATAGGTAACGCTTCGTCAGTTTCTTCATCAGTCAGAAGTTGTTCCGCTTTGGCAAGCAATTTATCATATTTACCCGGCAGCGCTTTTTTCAACCATTCGCGTACCGCGGGTTCCGGCAGGGCACCCATGAATTCATCAACGTGTTTCCCGTCGACAAACAATTTGACATTCGGAATGCTGCGTATATTATACTGCCGGGCAATGTCGGGAAACTCCTCGGTATTTAATTTCACAAGCTTCCATTGACCGTTGCTTTCCTCTGCCAGTTTCTCGAGCACCGGTCCGAGAATACGGCACGGTCCGCACCACTCAGCCCAGAAGTCGACGAGAACGGGTGTTGAATGACTTGCTTCGATGACGTCTTCTTGAAAATTGTTTGTATCGTATTGCATGGCAGCTTATTTATTGAACAGGATTAATGAAAAATGTAAATATAGTCACTAAAAAACGAAAACACAAAAATTGTATACTGAAACTTTTTACTTTAACATCCGTATATATTATTTTTAGGGGAAATAGTCCATCGATATAACTTCATTTATTTCCCGGTGTTTTTCACTGGGGAAAATAATTGTTTAACGATAAAGGAGAACTGGTTATGAGACATTCAGTTCTGTTTCTTGTATCTCTTCTCACCGCCGGCGTATTTTTCCTGGCAATCCCGGCAAATGTCCATGCTTCCGGCGAACAGCTTCCGTATCTTGACGAGCTCCCACCGCTCATCGACCGTGATATATTCTTCGATGATCCGGAGATCGCCAGCGGCCAAATTTCGCCGAACGGCGAGTTCATCTCATTCCGGCGTCCGCTCGACGGGGTGATGAACATCTGGATAAAGGGAATCGATGAACCTTTTGAGGATGCCCGTCCCGTAACGGCAGAAACCGAACGTCCGATCCCCGCCTACTTCTGGAGCCATGACAGCCGGCATATACTTTTTGTCAACGACCAGGACGGGGACGAGAATTTCAATGTATTTGCCGTCGATCCGCGTGCCGAACCGGATGAGGAGACCGGGGTTCCACCTTCCCGCAATCTTACCGATATGGAAGACGTGCGGGCACAGATCTATGCCGTTCCGCGCAATGAACCGGAATTTATGATCATCGGACTGAACGATCGCGATCCCCGCTACCACGACGTATATCGTCTTCATATTGAGAGCGGTGAAATGGAGTTGTTGTTTAAAAACGAAGAAGACATAGCCGGCTGGAATGTCGACGATGACGGTCAATTGCGATTTGCAGTTCGTCAAACCGCAGACGGCGGGACCGAGATCCTGCAACCTGTTGACGATGAATTGAAGCAGGTATACAAAGTTGACTTCGAGGAGTCTGCCGGAATAATGCGTTTTCACGAAGATGGAGAACACGTTTATTTGGTTACAAATAAAGGCGATGATGTAGACCTGATGAGATTTGTTTTGTTCAATCCGGAGACAGGAGAAAAGACGCTTGTCGAGGAAGATCCTGAAGGCGAGGTCGATTTTGCAGGGGCAACCTTTTCAAATGTTACCGATGAATTGCTTGCAACCTACTACATCGGCGATCGACGGAGAATGTATTTTCATAACGATCAATTTAAACAGGATTATGAAACCGTGCGGGAGCAGTTACCCAAAGGCGATATAAGTTTCGGATCACGAACGAAGGACGAGACACTCTGGCTTGTAAGCGTGACACGCGATGTCGATCCGGGTGCGACGTATCTGTATAACCGGGAGACGGGTGAAGTAACGTTCCAGTACCGGCCGCGACCCGATCTCCCGACGGAACATCTTGCTGAAATGATCCCTTTGCGTTATACCGCACGTGATGGTTTAGAGATTCCCGCATATTTAACAATTCCGCAAGGTGTTGAGCCCGAAAATCTTGCCGTTATTGTGTTACCCCACGGCGGTCCCTGGGCACGCGATACCTGGGGATACCGGTCAGAAGCTCAATTTTTAGCGAACCGGGGTTATGCAGTATTTCAGCCGAACTTCAGAGGTTCGACCGGTTTTGGAAAGGAATTTCTCAATGCCGGAAATAAAGAATGGGGTACCGGTTATATGCAGCATGATATTACCGATGGTCTGAAGTATTTAATAGAAGAAGGCATTGCTGATCCCGAACGTATAGGAATCTATGGCGGTTCGTATGGCGGGTTTGCAACGCTTGCGGGACTGGCATTCACACCAGAATTATACGCAGCCGGTGTATCATTTGTGGGACCGTCTAATATAATCACTTTACTCGAATCCATTCCGCCCTATTGGGAGCCGATGATCAAGATGTTCCATAACAGGGTTGGTGATCCGGACGATCCGGAAGACCGTGAACGGTTAAAAGAACAATCACCGCTCTTCTCGGCAGAACAGATACAGGCACCGCTTCTCGTTGTGCAGGGAGCAAACGATCCGCGTGTTGTGCAGCACGAATCGGATCAGATCGTTGTTGCAATGCGTGAACTCGGCCGTGAGGTTGAATATATTGTTGCACCTGATGAGGGGCATGGTTTCAGACGGCCGGATAACCGCATTGCCTTCTATGTTGCAATGGAAGATTTTTTTGCCGAACACATCGGCGGACGATATCAAGAAGAAGTACCCGATAACATCGCGGAACGTCTTGCAGAAATTACCGTTGATGTGGATGAGGTAGAACTTCGTGAACCTGTAGCCGGTCTGGATGAGGCACGAACTGCGCCGTTGCCGGCATTCGATAGTGATGTGTTAACTCCAATGACGGTTAACTTTACATCATTGATTGAAACACAGGGACAGGAAATAACGGTAACGACGAAACGGAAGATGGAAAAATATACCTATGACGACCGGGATGTGTGGCGTGTCATTGAAATTGCCAGCACGCCTATGAGTACATCAGAAGATACAACATATCTCGATCATCAATCGCTGTTACCAATATACCGGTCTGCAACGCAGGGAATGGCAACGATAACGATGGAATACACCGAAAGCGGGGTTGATGGTATTGTTACTATTCAGGGACGGGAAAATCCTATTCAAGCTGAATTTGAAGCTCCCGTATTATCCGACGGTGGCGGTTTAGATATTGCACTGCTTGCTCTGCCTCTGAGTGAAGGTTATGAAACAACGTTACGATCATTCAGTGCGATGCAGCAATCTGTACAGATTTATCATCTTGAAGTTGTAGAACGGGAAACGATAGAAGTGCCTGCCGGAAGTTTTGAAGCATTCAAGGTAAAAATGCAGGTAATGGAAAATGGCGACACCGGGCGCACGGTATGGGTATCCCTCGATGAACCCCGCCGGGTTTTAAAGAGCATTGATACACTTCCCGCCGCGATGGGCGGTGGTACGGTAACCAGTCAGTTAGAAGCTGTAGAGGTAAGCGGGATGTGAGTATAAATGAAAAGTGAGTAAGAGCAGAGTCTACGTAAGGGCGTTTATTTAGACGCCCTTACGGATATATGTATGCCGTAGTATAACTGATCTCCATACCGAACTTACCACATTAAGATCATCTGCAACAAATCTCTTTTAAATTCCGTATATTAAAGATGTGATTACTATTTCATTCCTACTAAATTCTTGAGGTTTTTATGCGCTTTCCCAAATTCGCACTCGTGTGTATTCTATTTATAGTATCATTCCAATTGGTACTGGCTGAAGATTCCAGACTCTTACGGCATCCAACCGTCAGTGAAACGCACATAGCATTCGTTTATGCCGGTGACATCTGGCTCGTCGACCGTCAGGGCGGACATGCACGTCAGCTCACAACTTCCGAAGGACTCGAAATGCTGCCGCGTTTTTCTCCCGACGGTGAGACAATTGCCTTTACCGGACAGTATGATGGCAATACAGACGTCTATATTATGCCGGCATTGGGCGGAGAACCCAAACGGTTAACCTATCATCCCGGGGCGGATAATGTACGTGGATGGACAAATGACGGCGAGCAGGTACTCTTCGCGTCGGGAAGAGAATCGGCTCCTGTTCCATATAACCGCTTGTGGACAATAGATATTAACGGCAGCTATCCCGAGGCATTACCATTACCGATGGCTCACCGGGGTGTTTATTCACCCGGCGGAAACCGGATGGCATATGTGCCATTTTCGGAAGCAAATACAATATGGAGACATTACCGTGGCGGTCGCACAACACCTGTATGGATCGTGGATATGGAGACCCTTGAAGTTGAGATGATACCCCGCGATAACAGCAACGATACCTACCCGATGTGGATCGATGAGAAAGTGTATTTCACATCCGACCGGAACGGTACGATCAATCTTTTTTCCTATGATACCCGGACAGAAGAGGTCAGACAGCTTACCCATCACGAGGATTTTGACATCCGCTATGCTTCCGAAGGAGATGGTGTTATAGTCTATGAACAGGGCGGGTACATCCATTTGTATGATCCAGAAATTGACCGGAGTGACCGGGTCTCTATTACCGTAACAAGTGACCGTTCGTTGACGCGACCGAGATTTGTCGATGCCGGGAATATGATACAGAGCGCGGAATTGTCGCCGAACGGAGTACGTGCGGTGTTCGGTGCACGCGGTGATATTTTTACCGTCCCCGCCGAAAAGGGAGATGTTCGGAATATTACCGGGCAGACCGGTGTGCATAACCGCTACCCGGCGTGGTCGCCCGACGGCAGACATGTAGCCTGGTTCTCCGATAAAAGCGGTGAGTATGAATTGATGATCGGTGATCAACTCGGCCGCGAAGAACCGAAAGTAATCTCGTTTGAAAATCCGAGTTTTTATTACTCACCGGTATGGTCACCCGATTCGGAGAAGATCGCTTTTACCGATAAACATCTCAATCTCTGGTATCTCAATGTGAACGACGGTGAACCGGTGAAAGTCGATACCGATACGTACGAGCATCCGGAGCGGTCGTTACATCCTGTCTGGGCGCCTGACTCGGAATGGATCACCTACTCCAAACGATTACGCAATCATATGCGTGCAATACATGTTTATTCTCTCGAAAACAATGAAACCTATCAAATAACCGACGGGCTGTCGGATGCGATTTCACCTGCATTCGATAAGAACGGCAAGTATCTCTACTTTCTTGCAAGCACAAACGTTGCGTTGACCACCGGCTGGCTTGATATGACATCGGTTGAACGGCCGGTTGTACACAATGCATACCTTGTGGTGCTTGCGAAAGATGAGAAATCACCGCTTGCTCCGGAAAGCGATGAGGAGGAAACAAACGGGAATCAAAATGAAGAAGATGCCGGGGATGATGAGGTTGACGTCCGCATTGATATAGAGAATATCGATCAACGCATTCTTGCCATCGATAACATACCCGGTCGCAATTACTCTTCATTAAAGACCGGTCAGGAAGGTCGCATCTATTACCTCGAGTCGGTACCGAATCAACAGGGATATACCCTTCACACATATGATCTCGACAAACGTGAAGCAAGCGTTTTTATGTCGGGAATTTTTCAATACACAATCTCGGCAAACGGTAATAAGTTGTTATATGCAGCCCCCGGCAATGTGTGGGGAATCGTCGATGCTGTCGGCACAGCCAACGTAGGTGATGGCAGATTGAACACCGGTGATATGAAAGTGCAGATTGATCCGAGAGCCGAATGGGAACAGATCTACCTTGAATCGTGGAGGATCAACCGCGATTTCCTTTATGCCCCCAACATGCACGGTGCGGACTGGGATGCGAAAAAAGAAAAGTATCGCGAATGGGTAGATCACGTTAGTCACCGGACGGATCTGACGTATGTGTTGCAACATATCTTAAGCGAGCTTGTTATAGGCCACAGCTATGTCGGCGGCGGCGATGCACCGTCTCCCGAATCGGTGCAAGTGGGATTGCTCGGTGTGGACTATATAATAGAGGGAAATTATTACCGTATATCGAAGATTTATACGGGTGAGAACTGGAATCCCGAACTGCGTGCACCGTTAACGGAACCGGGAAGCGATGTAAGGGAGGGAGAGTACATTCTTGCTGTGAATGGCAGAGAGTTGCGGGCACCGGCAAATATCTACAGTCTCTTTCAGGGAACCGCAAACCGGCAGACGGTACTCCTCGTGAACGATGAACCGATTGAAGAAGGTGCACGTACGGTGACCGTCGTTCCCGTTGCAAGTGAATGGGGGTTGCGCCAGCGGGCGTGGGTTGAAGATAACCGCAGAAAAGTTGAGGAATTATCGGACGGTCAGCTTGCATATGTTTATCTGCCGAATACCGGGGGTGGTGGATATTCGTACTTTAACCGGTATTTCTTCTCACAGATGGACCGCAATGGTGCAGTAGTAGACGAACGGTTCAACGGCGGCGGTCTGGCGGCCGATTACATCATCGATTTCCTCGATCGTCCCGTACTCAACTACTGGCATACACGCGACGGTGAAGATTTCAAAACTCCGCTTGCGGCAATGGATGGCCCGAAGGTGATGATCATTAACGAGCACGCAGGGTCGGGCGGCGATGCGCTGCCGTATTATTTCCGCAAACGCGGGATCGGTCCGCTCATCGGTACAACAACCTGGGGCGGCCTGGTCGGTGTGTACGATTATCCGCAGCTAATTGACGGCGGATTTGTAACTGCGCCGCGTGTTGCTTTCTATACCGTCGACGGTGAATGGGCGGTTGAGAACGAGGGTGTTGACCCCGATATCGAGGTATTACAATTACCGGCAAAGATGAAAGACGGTGGCGATCCGCAGCTCGAACGGGCAATCAACGAAGCGCTCCGTATGCTTGAAGAAGACCCGCTGCGTGAGGTCGAGACTCCCGAATATCCGGTGCGTGTTAAGTGATTGAAAGATAAGATTTGAGACCTGACAGGTTTTTAAAACCTGTCAGGTCTGAATATTTTGGGGATTGGATATGTAAAGCCAGTCGCCGGGTCGCTTATACAGTTCAGCCCGATTGTTCCGGATGATCTACAGTATTTTTAATTTCGGAAAGTATTTTTTATATATTGTTCGATCTCGGGTAAGCAATCTATCAGCTTGCACAGTTGCATGCGCGCCGATTATAATGATCTTAAACATATACCACAGGCGGTTTTTTCCCTGAAGTTTCGATTATTCCGGAAATTGTCTTATTTTTCTATATTGCTAACCATATTTTAGATTTTCTTCGTGAACTTCATGGATCAAGACCTCCGGCACCTGATAAAAGAATTCCTGACCATATATCAAACACTTGATATAAACGGAGACCCGGCAGCCCGGGGACATATACTGGATGTACAGAACAAAATGAGCACCATCCTGAACAACGACCCGCCACTGCAACAGAAAACTCCGGAACAAAAACCTGTTTGTAAACATCTCAATCCGGCTATCGATAAAGGAAAAGAAGGTCCCTTTGCAGGTTTGTGCAATGCAGTCGAAAAAACGTCCCGCAAATTCAGATGGGAATTCGGCTATTCATCAATGCCCGGTCATTTATACGAATCGTATGCCTATACTGAAGTTCTCGGTCCGGACGGCAATGTGTATAGCGATGAACTGATCCTGGGATTTGTTTTACTTGCGCCGCAGTGTTATTATCCCGATCATAATCATCCGGGAATTGAAGAGTCCTATATCGGTTTAAGCGGGGAGTGTATCCAGAATAACGATGAATTTGTAAAGCCCGGCGGATTCCTCTACAATTATCCGGGTAAAATGCATAATCTGAAGGTCCCCGCCGGTAAACCCTGCCTCCTTGCCTATGCCTGGAATGCAGAACCGGAAGTATTACGTACCTATTCTATGAATTTTTCCGGATAACAGAAAATCAAATTATCCGTTATCACTTGTTTCATTCATACATTTTTTCGATATTTCAGGTACCGGTTTTAATTAAATAAAAGCAAGTCCCGCCCGGATGATCATCATTTCATATTGATTAATCTCCAGACGCTTATATGATGTACACCACTAACCACAGGACACACGATTATGAAATCTATTTTTATAGTAATTATTGTAATGCTTATTGCACTCGGAGGATGTTCACAGCACATGGATAATCCGTTCCTGCAGGAATTCGATACACCCCACGGCGTTCCATCGTTTGACGATATCAGAACCGAACATTACATGCCTGCATTTCAAGCTGGTATGGAACAGGAAAAAGCAGAAATCGCTGCGATCATTGATAATACCGAACCACCGACATTTGAAAATACCATCGAAGCATATGAATACAGCGGCGAAACCCTGCGAAGGGCACGGATGGTGTTTACAAATATGACTTCGGCCAATACCTCATCGGAGATACAGGAAATTGCACGCGAATCTGCCCCGATGATATCCAAACACCGTGATGATATTATGCTGAATCCTGAGCTGTTCGAACGGGTCAGGGCTGTGTACGAGCAAAAGGATGAGCTTGACCTGAATCAGGAGCAGCAACAGTTATTGACCGAAACGTATAAATCGTTTGTACGGGGAGGTGCAAATCTGCCCGAAGATAAGCAGGAACGTTTCCGTGAAATCAATGAACGGCTCTCGGTACATACGCTGCAGTTCAGCGATAACGTGCTTGCAGAAAATAACAGATTCGAACTCCTTCTCGAAACAGAAGACGATCTTGCCGGATTGCCCGAATCGGTCATCGCATCCGCCGCCGATGCGGCACAGGAAGCCGGCTACGAAGATACATGGCTGATCACGCTGCACGTGCCGAGTGCGATGCCCTTTCTGCAGTATTCGTCGAGGAGAGATCTCCGGGAGACCGTTAAGCGCGGATTCATCAGTAAAGGAAATAATGATGACGAATACGACAACAAAGAGATAATTAAAGAGATTGTCGCTTTGCGTCTCGAAAGAGCAAATTTACTGGGATATGAAACCCATGCGCATTATATACTCGAGGAAAATATGGCGCAAAATCCCGAAGGAGTATCCCAACTGATCGACCAGTTGTGGGTTCCTGCTCTCCGGAATGCAAAACAGGAAAGAGACATGCTTCAGGAAATGGTCGATCGCGAAGGCGGCGGGTTCGAATTAAAGTCGTGGGATTGGCGTTATTATGCCGAGAAAGTCCGCGCCGACAGATACGATCTTGATGAAGAGATGATTCGTGCATACTTCCCGCTCGAAAGTGCAAAGGACGGGGTATTCGGTGTTATCAATAAATTGTGGGGACTTGAATTCATCGAACGGGACGATATTCCAAAATATCATGAAGAAGTCTATGTCTATGAAGTGCGTGAAGCCGACGAAAGCTTCATCGGAATTCTCTATCTCGATTTTCATCCACGTCCCGGTAAACGGGGAGGTGCGTGGATGAGCAGCTTCCGTAAACAATCCCGTACTCCCGAAGGCGATATGATTACGCCGGTCATTACAACCGTGTATAACTTTTCGCGGGCGACTGCCGATACGCCGGCGTTGTTAACATACGAAGAGCTGACGACATTCTTCCACGAACTCGGGCATGCGCTGCACGGGTTGCTTTCCGATTGTCAGTATAACAGTCTGTCCGGAACCGCCGTCCCGCGCGATTTTGTCGAGCTGCCTTCGCAGGTGATGGAAAACTGGGCTGCCGAACCCGAAGTTTTGAAAATGTTTGCACGTCATTATCAGACGGGAGAAGTTATCCCTGACGATCTGATTGACAGGATACGCAGAAGCGCACAGTTCAATCAGGGATTTGCAACTACCGAATATCTTGCATCGGCGTTCCTCGATATGGATTATCACACGCTGACCGACGGAGTTGTCGACGATGTGAATGCATTCGAAGAGAATACCCGCAACGCGATCGATTTAATACCCGAAATAGAATTCCGTCATCGAAGCACGTACTTCAATCATATATTTGCCGGCGGTTATTCGGCAGGGTATTACAGTTACATCTGGGCCGAAGTGCTCGACGCCGATGCGTTTCAGGCATTCAAAGAAACATCGTTGTTCGATGAGGAAACCGCAGCGGCATTCAGAACGCACATCCTCGAGCGCGGTGGCACCGATGATGCTATGAAATTGTATAAAGATTTCCGCGGCAGAGAACCGGAGATACAGCCGCTTCTTGACAGGCGCGGGTTGAATTGAGCTGATCGAGGGAAGGGTGCAATGTTGGAGTGTTGGAATAATGGAGTATTGGAATGATGGGGTGATTGGGTGAAACGGTGTGTCGGAGAAACGGAGAAACACTGTAAACACGAAACTGTAAACTGAAAACCCGAAAACTTTATTCGGAGCATTTATGAAACCCTCTAATCTTTTTATATATTGCCTTTTAACGGCAGTGTTTATATTTAGTTCATATTCAAACGGTAATGAGGAGTATTCGATGGGAATACCGGATGCAGTACAGCAGCAAACAATCGATAGTATGATCGGGAAATTCGGCGATGAACATGCCGAACGTATCCAGGCCGGTGTCAGCCAGGTTGCCGAACGGTGGCGTTCAGATGACGGTAGTGAAGAGGATTTCGAGAAATTCTGTCTTGACAACTTTTATCACGAACAGGAAAAACTCGATATGGTGTTCGACCGGTTTCAGGAAAATCTCGAAGCACTCTACGGCAATCTGCACCGGATTTACCGTCAGTTTATGTGGCATCTGCATGTCGATACCGGCCCGGTACTGCCCCTCGATCGGATGTTCGGCGAGTATGACGTCTATGCACACGTCGGTGAGGATCTGTTCCGGTCGAAAATCGCATTTACCGCATTGTTGAACTATCCGGTATATACACTTGAAGAAAAAATTGAAAAAGGAGAAGGTTGGTCGAGACGGAAATGGGCTGAGGCGCGTCTCGCCGATCAGTTTTTAAACAGGATCCCCGCAGAGGTCAATCAAAAGCGGAGTGAGATCAGAACACGTGCCGATAATTATATTGCAAACTATAATATTTATATGCATAATCTCGTCGATGACGAGGGGAACCGGTTGTTCCCGGAAGGTATGAGACTTATCAGTCACTGGGGATTGCGTGATGAACTGAAAGCTCAGTATGCCAACCCCGATGACGGACTCGAACGGCAGCGCATGATTTATCAGGTCATGCAGCGGATTATTGCACAGGAAATACCCAAAGTAATGGTCGATAACGACGAAGCCGACTGGAATCCTTACACAAACGAAGTATGGAAAGCCGGCACACAGGATCCCGCCGATGCATCGCCCGAACCGAATACCCGGTATGAACATTTCTGGCGGGTATTTGAAGGAGAGCAAGCGGTTGATCAATACACGCCGGATAATCCTACGCTTATCGACCGGCGCTTTAACCGGCATCGTGAAATTTTCGAAGACGAAGTTGAAGCTATGCTCAAAGAAGTGCTGACGGCGCCGGTACTTAATGACATTGCCCGGCTCATCGAACGCCGTCTCGGCCGCGATCTCGAGCCGTTCGATATATGGTACGACGGATTTAAAGAACGCGGTCAGTTTCCCGAAGGAAAGCTTGATGACATTGTGCGTGAGCGTTTTCCGGATCCCGAATCGTTCGAAGAGCAGCTTCCCGACATTCTGAAAACACTCGGCTTCAGTTCCGAGAGAGCTGAGTATCTATCGGAACGAATCACAGTCGATCCGTCACGGGGAGCCGGTCACGCAATGGGTGCCCGTATGGAAGGAGATAAAGCACATCTTCGTACCCGTATTCCTGAAGATGGCATGAACTACCAGGGATTCAACATAGCTATACACGAGTTGGGACATAATGTTGAACAGGTGTTTACACTCGAAGGTGTTGATTATTATATGTTACGTGGTGTTCCGAATACCGCCTTTACCGAGGCCTTCGCGTTTGTGTTCCAGTACCGCGATCTCGATGTGCTCGGTCTTGCCTCCGATGATCCGCAAAGCGAAGCAATGCGTGCACTCAACGATATGTGGATGACGTATGAGATAGCCGGCGTTTCACTTGTTGATATGCGTGTGTGGCGGTGGATGTATGACAATCCCGGTGCAGGACCGGAACAATTACGGGATGCTGTGCAGCAAATCGCAGCTGAAGTATGGAATGAATTCTACGCACCGGTATACGGTGTTGAGGATGTATCGATTTTGTGTATCTATTCACATATGATCAGTCTTGGTATGTATATTCCCGATTATGCAATCGGCCACGTTATAACGTCGCAATTCGAAGAGCACTTTAAAGACAGAGATCTGGCTTATGAAATGGAACGTATGTGTGTGCAGGGTAATTTAGCACCGCAGCTATGGATGGAAAAGGCAGTAGGTTCTCCTATCACTGCACAACCGATGATCGAGGCGGCTGAACGGGCGGTTGAAATATTGGATTAAAAAGTAGAACTTACTTTAAGACATCGAATGATACAACAGAGGATCCTGTGATGTATCCACAGGATCCTTTGGTTTGCTGTGGATGTTTTTTATCTTCTATAATAGATGAAATCAAACAAACAACCCACCACTAACATACCGGTTCACTACATAATCCGGCGGTATCTTATGTTTCAGATACCCGGTATATTAATTCTTATTATCCTTGCATTATTTTTCCACTATGTTGTAGAAGCGCCCGCCTGGTCAATATGGCTGCTGGCCGGGGCCTGGTTGATAAAAGAACTGGTAACGGTCCCCTTTACATGGCCTTTATATATCCGGCCGCGGTTGAGTCCCACCGAATTAATGCTCGATCAGGAAGGCGTAGCCATAAATAAACTCGACCCCGGCGGATTTGTAAAATTTCACAGCGAGATCTGGCAGGCAGAAGCAACCGATCCTGATTCGGTTATCGAAAAAGGTGAACACGTCAGGATCCGGGAGATTCGCGGGATGACATTGATCGTAGAAAAAATTTAGAAGAATCTCTCCCGTTTAGAGCAAAATCCGTATCCCGACAACGCCGCTGAAATATGTTAATGGATCCGTTTCAGTATTTATCGAGTTGTACTGTGCCCGCGCATCGATCTGAAAATCGGGGTTGAGGTGTAGCAGTAACCCGCCGCCTGCACTAAAACCGATATCGGAACCCGAAGCGGATGCGGGTTCATCGAGGAATGGTTCATCACGCTCCCACGATACCATGTGTAATCCGACTTCCGCATTCAAATATGGTGACGTTGCATCGGGAATTATGTAATACCGCACTCCTGCAAGGAGCGGTATGGTGGAGAATGTCCTGTCAAATATTTCTCCGGGAAATTCAGGATATTCTACCGATTCACTAAAGCTTAAATACCCGCCCGATGCTGTGATTCCCAATGAAGGTGTGATGCGGTATTCGAAGATTCCCTGCAAAGCAATACCTGTATCATAAAGGTCTCCGAAGTCACCTGTCGGAATAGCAAGACCGCCCAGGAAACTCAGGCTCATATTGTCACGGGCAAGTGAAAGATTGGTAATAAAAATGAAAGCAAACACTACCAGTATAAGTCGTTTCATGGCGCCTTCCTTGTCGTATTGTTTGATGAGTAGAATACAAAGTATGAAAGTTAGGAATAATATGCAAAGGGCGTATCGAAGCGTTTTGCCAATAAATGAGAAATATCCTATCTTATTTGTAACAATGATTGTGCTTCCGGAGTATGCTATGCAAATCCCGTGTATTGTGTGCAAAAATATTTACAGATCGGAAGAAACAGAATCTGCCACCGAGGAACTTCCGTTTTGTTCGAAATGTCACGATGAGTATGCAGAGGTATTACAATATGCGTACGAACAGGCGATATACGAATACTTTAAATATCAGGCCCGGCAAGCGTCGAAAATTTCACTCGAATCGCTTCCGGTTATAACGAAGCTCGCAGCGAAGTATGCGGCAAGCGTAATTGCTCATGACGATCTTTATTTAACCGGTATGTATTTACGGTATATATACGATGACGACTTTGTTGCGTATTCTCACAAAGAATTGTTATATAACCTGTCCGCCGTCGCGCCAAAGAAACATCAACGTGATTGAAAAATTGTCTCAACATATACCCGAACGGACAGTATCTGATTTGCCCGCTTCCGTTGGAACGTATGCGCTGGTATTTAAAAACGTACATACTAAATCCATCAGAATCGGTAAGCTCGGTACATTGCAGTTTCATCAGGGATGGTATATCTATACCGGTTTGTCAGGAAACCTTCAGTAACTATGTTAGTGCGGTTTCGAGTAAGTATGTTTTCATTTACTATCCACTCACACATCCTTCGACAGAGTTTATCCCGCAACAGCGGGGCTCAGGATGACAGCTTACGCGCTAATGTATTTTGCCATTGTTATGATCAATTGTCACCCTGAGCGGAGTCGAAGGGTGACAATCTATAGAAAGTAGTATGAGTATGAAAGAGTACAACCAGTTCATTCCGTTTGTAAAAGAACTCGCCCGGAAAAGCAGCGATGTGATCATGCCGTATTTCGCGAACCGCGATGTGATAGTCGAACAAAAATCGGATGAAACACCCGTCACCATAGCCGACCGCAAAGCTGAAGAGCTTATGCGCGATATGATTCACAAGCACTATCCCGGACACGGTATTATCGGTGAAGAGTTCGGGAACGAAAACACGGACGCCGGGTTTGTATGGGTGCTTGATCCGATCGACGGTACGAAATCGTTCGCAGCCGCATGCCCGTTATTCGGAACATTAATTGCACTCAGGCATAACGGTAAACCGGTACTCGGTGCTATTCATATGCCGGCAATGCAACAGCTTCTTGTCGGTGATGGTACAACAACTACGTTAAACGATAAACCGGTTACGGTCCGCGGCACGAAGTCATTCGGTAACGCTGTTATGCTCACCACCGATATTCTTTTCATAGAAGAATATCAGAATGCTGCCGGGTTCGAAAAATTACTGCGGAAAGTAAAGCTGTTCCGGACCTGGGGAGATTGTTATGCGTATTTTTCGCTTGCTTCGGGATGGAGCGATATTGCACTCGATCCAATAATGGAGGTGTGGGATGTGCAGGCACTTATTCCGGTGGTTCGCGGGGCAGGTGGGGTGATAACTGCGTGGGATGGCAGCGATCCGGTTCAGGCTAATGCAATAATTGCTGCCTCGCCCGCATTACACCGGTATGTAGTTGAAGAATTGAATAGCAAAGCGTAATTTTAAGTATACTATGAACAAGTGTCAGGTTTGTGAAAATTCATCAACCACAATATCTAACCAGTTGGAGATGTGTGTCGGATGTCTGCGCGGGGGAGGAGGCAGGAATATCGAATCAGTTCGATCGACACATCTCCGGAGCCGCAGACAATTTAATTTACCCGGTGCACCTCCCCGGGATACGAACGGGAAACTATGTAAACTTTGTGTAAATGAATGTTCAATTCCCGATGGCGGCTATGGGTTTTGCGGCGTGCGCCGGAATGATAACGGACGCATAACCGGAGCTTCTGCAAAGAATGCCAATGTTTCGTGGTATCACGATCCGCTTCCTACCAACTGTGTTGCCGACTGGATTTGCCCCGGCGGCACCGGTGCCGGTTACCCGGAATATTCCTACAAAAACGGACCTGAATATGGCTACCGGAACCTCGCCGTCTTTTTTCAGGCATGTTCTATGAATTGCTTGTACTGTCAGAACTGGCATTTTCGTCAGGAGTCACTGCTTCCCGCCCGTATTGCTATTTCTGACCTTACCGGATCGGTATATGCAAATACTGCATGCGTCTGTTATTTCGGGGGAGATCCGACTCCCCAGTTGCCTTTTGCATTGAAAGCTTCTAAAGAAATGCTAAAAAATAAAAAGAACAGACATTTCCGGGTGTGCTGGGAAACCAACGGGACTATGCACCGCCGGCTTCTCGATGCGATGATCGACCTTTCGCTTCCCACCGGCGGCATAATAAAATTCGATCTGAAAGCGTGGGATGAGAATGTACACCGTGCCCTGACCGGTATCACCAATACAAGAACTTTTGAAAACTTTGCATACGCCGCTCAAAGAATACACGAACGTCCCGATCCGTCATTGCTCACTGCAAATACTCTGCTGGTACCAGGCTATGTCGATGAACAGGAAGTGCGCAACATAGCACGATTTGTTGCTGCATGTGATACATCCATTCCTTACTCCTTGCTCGCCTTTTATCCGAATTTTTATATGCCCGATCTGCCGGCAACCTCCAGAGCGTTTGCATACCGTGCGTATGAAATTGCAAAAGATGAAGGACTTGAAAAGGTAAAGATCGGAAATGTGCATTTGTTACGGTAATATATATACAATCAGGTTTTAGAATACCCGCTTTTTTTGTATTTTTAAACAATTCTTTTGATTACTGAACTGCCGGAAAATGGATATAGTACCACATAACGATACAATCACATTCGGTTGGCTTATATTGCTTGTGCTCGGTTTGATCGGCGGCCTTGCGATATTTTTGCTCGGCATAGATTTCGTTACACAATCGATGAACAAGGCGTTCGGTGCACGCATACGCAAAGTTATCGTTTCGGTAACGAAGTCGCCGCTGCGCGGTGTTATGTTCGGTACGTTCCTGACGGGTATTGTACAAAGCAGCAGCGCCGCTACTGTTCTTATCGTGAGTTTTGTCTCATCACACTGGATGACATTAAAGCAGAGTGTTGCCGTACTGCTCGGAGCCGGTATCGGGACAACCATTACCGCGCAGTTCATTGCATTTCAATTTACCGATTATGCAATTATAATGATCGGAGTTGCATTTGTTCTTGAATTACTTTTAAAAAACAAACGGCATAAACTGTATGCCCGCACGTTACTGGGTGTCGGTTTACTGTTCTTCGGCATGAAGGTGATGGGGGATACGATCGGTCCGCTGCAGGAATATGAACAATTTATTGCATTCATTAAGCAGGTCGAAAATCCGTTAATCGGTATCCTGGTCGGTCTGGTGATCACCGCGATCGTACAGGCAAGCGCCGCAACCATAGGTATTACTATGGTGCTTGCATTACAGGGATTAATAACGTTGGAAGGAGCGATCGCTGTCGTGTTCGGTGCAAATATAGGTACCACCATCACCGCGATCATCGCCAGTCTTAACAGCTCCATCGATGCGAAGCGGGTTGCAATAGCGAACATTATGCTGCGGATCGTTGCGGTGCTCCTTG